>DAOWDM010000105.1 GCA_030639035.1 Alphaproteobacteria bacterium | reverse complement strand
GACCTGAACCGTGCACACCATAAGTAGTACCTACACCATATACACCTGTAGAACCATCACCTTTAACACCAAATGTTGTGCCATAGTCTGATGCTAAGAAATCGTTAGTACCATCACTTGCTGACCATGATATAATACAATCAGTGCCTATGCAGTATTCTGGAGACGTTATTTTATGACCAGCCGATATTTCCACGTCACCATCTGCATAAACAGCATATGTACTGCCTTTTGCACGTATACCATAACTATCGCCTTCTACGTATGCACCATATGTACCGCCTTTTGCACGTATACCATAACTACCGCCTTCTGCGTATGCACCATAACTACCGCCTTTTGCGTACATACCATAACTAGTGCCACCTGTAGCTGTAGCTACAGTATGTATACCATAGGAAGCAACACTTATGTAGAGTGCTCCAGTAGCATTAGCTGAGAATTTACCGCCATAAGCCTCAGAAGTACCGAAAAAATGATGATGAGTGGTATCAGCTGTGAAGGTACCGCCATAGGTTCTGACAGTAGAGTAGTTAGAACCAACTCCAGTAGCTGTGAAAGTACCGCCATAGGCTATGGCACTGCCGTAAAGACCAACACTCCTGCTAGCAGAAAACTCCCCACCTTTACCGCCGTTAGCTGTGCTGGTGCCTTTTACACCAAATGTTGTGCCATAGTCTGAGTCTAAGAAATCGTTTGATGATGACCATGATGTAATACAATCAGTGCCTATGCAGTATTCTGGAGACGTTATTTTATGACCAGCTGACACTTCTACATCTCCATCAGCATAAACCGCATATACTTTCCCATCTCCTAAACCTTTGGAAGCTGTAAAATAACCGCCATATATGTTAGAGTTTGCATCTGCACTGCCAGTAACAGCAGCCTCACCATATACGCCATAAGTGTCGGAGTTTGTACTATTTATGCTTATGGAAGACTTAGAATGCGAACCATAGACATCTGAATCTAAAATATCGCCACTTACAGCAACTCCAAACTCCCCGCCTTTACCACCAGCACCAGTACTTTCACCTTTTACACCTGTAACACCATCACCATACACGCCAGCTCCACTTGAACTAGAACCGTGCACTCCATATGCACCAGCTGTATTATTCTCCCCATACACCCCTGAGTAGCCAGCTTGTGATGATATTCCCTTTACACCATATCTGTGGGTAGAAGTTCCTACTACTCCACTGCCAGTGTTACTTCCTCCATACACCCCAGAACCGTCTGTACTATAACCATGTGCACCATAAGTAGAACCATTACCATACACACCAATTACTTCCCCATCTCCAGAACCTTTGGAAGCTGTGAAATAACCACCGTATATTTTAGAGTTTGCATCTGCAATGCCAGCAACCTCAGCCTCACCGTATACACCATAGTTGTCAGAGTCCGTGCTAGCCCCCACTCTAGACTTTGAATGTGATCCATAAGATTTTGATGTATGAGATGTACCTGATACATAAGCATTGGAATCTGAGCCATAGACAGAGCCATTCGTTTGATTCCAGCTTCCTACACGAGCTTCGGAATATGAACCATAAGCACTGGCTCCACCTTGGTTGTGTACCCCTACGTTAATTTTAGAATACGAACCATAGGTTTTGGCGTTATTTTGGTTCTGCCATGTTATATTAGTTAAAAACTCGCCGCCTTTGCCGTTATTAGCAGTGCTTTCACCTTTCACGCCAAATGTTGTACCGTAGTATGATGCTAAGAAATCGTTGTCTGCATTTACATCAGACCATGCTGTTATACAATCGGAACCTATGCAGAGATTTGTAGTATCCATAGTAACTGCAGTTATAGAATTTGCATTTACGATATCACCGCTGTCCATATTTATGTTATTGCCACCCATGGATAAATCTGTACCCATGGTGTTTGCATCAGGAAAACCTGTTATAGCATTGCGATATAGAGCATCGCTCATTGCGACGTTTTTATTAAAAGAGCTTGTAGCCGCAATAGAACCTTTAGTAACAGCAAGACCGCCGTAGTCAACACTTGTATCAGAACCCCAAGACCCCATAGAACCGCTTACCGTATCGGCAACATCAACATAACCACCTCCAGCACCAACCATAGAAGCTATACGGCTTCCTCGCATTTTACCAATACCGCCCACTCCGCCGTCATCTGCAACAAGAAGAGTGTCAATACGACCGCTTGCCTGTTTTTTAAGCCTTACTGTATAAGTCTGATGAAAAGAATTAGTGTCCTGCATCGAAGTTGAAAGAACGCCTGCATCTTTAAGATTCTGCATTGTAACATTAACGTCCGTACCAGCGAAACTTTCACCGCTAGGACCTGTTCCGCCTGCTATGATAGCACCGTAATTTTGTTCAATGTAAGAATCTGTAGCAGATAGAATAGTTCTTGTCTGATTTGCGACTGATACGTCTTGCAATTCTTGCTGTCTGTCATTGCTCTGTTTGAACATATAAGGAGTAACCATCGACATCATGCCAAGCATCATAATTGCCTCGATCATCATGCCACCACGTTCTGAACCGCTTATTCTTCTTAAAACTGACATGGTGCATCTCCTATACTTAATTAACAGACTTTTTTAATACTCGAGCTTGATTTGCAAAGACATAATTACATACTATACTAGTTATTATAATCAAATTAAAGATAAAATTCAATAAAAAACTAAGGATATGCTCATATAAAGTGGCTTTTTTAAGCATTTTATAATAATTAAACCAAACTGTTTACAATAAACATAAAATTGTATGTATTATTTACAATAAAGCACAACTATAGTTGCTTAGATAACAAGAACATGACGGTTGGAAGTAATTCTGTATAAAATGCTATAAAAACTGTTTTCTTTAACTTTTTATATGTATTTTTATGTCATATTGCATATGTATTTATAACAAATAACAGGGAATTCCTGATGCCAAAGAGTCTTAGTGCAACATCAAAAACACCGTTTTTATCACCAGATGCAACTGCTTTTCTGAAACGGCTTGGTTTGCGTTTTATCGGCTTTATACTTTTGTTGATTATAGGTATGGCTGTTGCAGCTTTTTGTACTTTTCATTCCTCTGACCCATCGTTTAACACAGCAAGCGGAGATTCTGCTGTTAATGCTCTTGGAGCTTTTGGTTCAACAACTGCCGATTTGTTTTTACAGTATTTCGGCTTTGCCTCATTTGTTCCTCTGATAGTTTTTTCTGTATGGAGCTTTAAGCTTATGTCAGGTTCTAGTATAAAAAAACTGCTTGTAAAAACAATCAGCATACTGTTTTCAATGCTGTTTTTAACAGTTTCACTGGCTGTATTTCCATTGAATTTCGGGTCTTTGCTATCAGGTTCAGGTGGAATAATAGGAATACTGCTTTATCAATATACCATAGTAGAAACTGAAACTTTTAATGCTTTTATCGTATGGATAATAGTTCCTTTATGTTCTGTAATATCTATTATTTTAGCAACTTATTCGGCAGATATGAAAAAAGAAGAATGGCTAAAAATCGGACGTTTTATTAAATTCATCACAAAATCTGCTTTTAACCGTTTTAGAAGCAAAGCAAAAAAAGACATAGTTATAGAATTTTCCAAAGCAGAAGAACAAACTACAGATGATGATATTGCAAGCTCTTTGAAAAAAACAAAAAGCAAGCCTTCTAAAAAGCAAAAAGACAAAAATCAGCTGGATTTGTTTGGAGATAATGACTGCTACGAACCTCCATCACAAAACCTGCTCACTCAACCTAAAAAAGACAAAAAACCAGAACAAAGCAAACAACTATTGGAAAAAAACTCCAGACAGCTTGAAAAAATACTTGATGATTACGGAGTAAAAGGGGAAATAGCAAAAGCTCGCCCTGGACCTGTTATTACTCTTTATGAGCTTGAACCTGCTCCAGGGATTAAGACCTCTCGTGTGATTGGGCTTGCTGGCGATATAGCACGCTCTATGAGTGCTGTATCTGTTCGTGCTGCCGTTGTTCCAGGTGAAAGCGTCATAGGTCTTGAACTACCTAATATCGGCAGAGAAACTGTTTTTCTGCGAGAACTTTTTTCAAGTAAAAAGTTTAAAGATGAAGCTGGAAAACTTGTTATCGCATTAGGTAAAAATATCGGAGGAAATCCTGTTTTTGTAGACCTTGCTGCTATGCCTCATCTGCTGGTAGCAGGAACAACTGGTTCGGGTAAATCTGTCGCTATAAACACAATGATACTTTCCCTGCTTTACAGAATGTCCCCAAAAGAATGTCGTATGATTATGATTGATCCGAAAATGCTGGAACTTTCAGTATATAATGACATTCCGCATCTGCTTACCCCTGTTGTTACCGACCCTTCTAAAGCCGTTGTAGCCCTTAAATGGGCTGTGCGGGAAATGGAAGACCGTTATAAGGCGATGTCTCAAATGGGAGTCCGCAGTATTGAAGCCTATAACATAAAGCTGAAAAAACTTCGTGAGAAAGGCGACCCTCTTATAAGAACGGTTCAGACTGGTTTCGACCCTGAAACTGGCAAGCCGATTTTTGAAGAACAAAATATGGATTTCAGTCCTTTGCCTTATATTGTCATTATTGTTGATGAAATGGCAGACTTGATGATGGTGGCTGGTAAAGATGTAGAGGCAGCTATACAAAGACTCGCACAAATGGCTCGTGCCGCAGGACTGCATCTGATTATGGCAACTCAAAGACCATCAGTTGACGTTATTACAGGTACTATAAAAGCCAATTTCCCGACTCGCATCAGCTTTCAAGTAACGTCTAAAATTGACAGCCGTACTATTTTAGGAGAGCAGGGAGCAGAGCAACTACTTGGCAAAGGGGATATGCTTTATATGGAGTCAGGTCAGCGTCCTATTCGTGTTCATGGACCTTTTGTTGCTGATGATGAAGTAGAAGCCGTTACAGGATACCTTAGAACTTTAGGGACTCCTGATTATGAAGAAAAAGTTACTGTAGAAGATGAGTCCGAATCGCCTATGCTTGGAGGCAATAGCGGTGAAAATATTGATGAGCTTTATGATGAAGCTGTTAATATTGTCTTAAATGACAGAAAAGTCTCAACAAGCTATATCCAGAGAAAACTCAGCATAGGCTACAACCGTGCCGCAAAAATTGTCGAGCATATGGAAGCAGAAAGACTCATAAGCAAACCAAATCACGCTGGAAAAAGAGAAATTCTTGTTGGTGAAGACGCTGGTTAGAGTTTATGGCGTATTGTCATTGCGAGCTATGCTAAGGCAATCTGCAAACACAAAATAACAAATAGTTGCAAAAAATGTTTTTATATAAAAAATTTACCACACTTATTCTTGCTGTGCTGATAACTTTTCCTGCTCATGCAGAAATGACTTATGAGGCAATTGCTAATCAGGCAATTCTTGATAAAGCGGAAAAATATCTGAATAGCATGACTACTTTGAAAGCACATTTTGTTCAGGTTTCCAGTACAGGAGAAACTTCTGAAGGCGACCTTTACATTCAAAGACCTGGAAAATTAAGGCTGGAATATGCACCGCCAACTCCTGTTCTCATCGTGTCGAATGGACATACGATGGTTTATTATGATTCAAAGCTGAAACAGGTTAGCCATGTAAAACTGGACTCAACTCCAGCATATATTCTTGTGCAGAAAAACATGTCTTTTTCATCTGAAAAAATACGCATAACCAAAGTTCACCGTCAACCTGGTGCTATAGAAATAAGTCTTACTTATGCAGAGGAAGAAAATCTTGGTGAAATAACTCTGGTTTTTTCAGAAGAACCTTTTGTTTTAAGACAATGGAAAGTTCTTGATATTCAAGGAATTACAACATCTGTAGGGCTTTTCGAAATTGAAACAGGCATGAAACTTGACTCCGAACTATTTAAATTCAAAGACCCCAGAAGAGAAGAACTTAGACTCAGAAAATAAATAATCTTGCAGTAAAACTAACAATTAGTTATTGTCCTATTGTCTTTAAAAATCGGTTTTTGCCGCAGTGGCTCAGTGGTAGAGCACATCATTGGTAATGATGGGGTCGGAAGTTCAATTCTTCCCTGCGGCACCAGCTTTTCATAATAGAATCAATGAGTTATAAGCTATCAGCTTGATAGCGGTGTTTGGCTGTTTTAGATTTAGCTAACATATAGCTAACATTTGAAAGTAAAGAATAGCCCTTTTCAGAAAAACTGGATTCCTGAAAAATAGTTGTTTATATGAAATTGTTTGATGTCTTGTTTGGTAACCTGTAAAAAGTCCTGTAACTGTAGAAGTCCTGAGGCTTTGTTTCCCGTATTTGAAAAGTTTTAGGAAGAACCTTATTTTTTAGGTAATAATTCTTTTTCTAAGTCTTCTAATTCTTTATCAAAATCAGATTCAAATAAGCGGTCTTGAATGATGCGGAATTTTTCAAATTCGGTTGTTGCGTGGTCTTTTGCAATTTTTGCACTGATTTTGCCACTATCTTTTAATATATTTTGTTCGTTAAACTCTAAGAACAGGTCTAGGCGTTTTGCCCAATCTTCCATAGTCATAGGGATATTACGCATTGCTCTGTATTCTGCTAAATCGAGATATGAGTTTACAATTCGTCCTAACGCCTCTATTTCTTCAGCTGTTAGATAGTTTTTAGCAATAAGAGTATCTGTTTTAAGTATTTTACCTTCAGGGCTGTTTTCCCAATGTGTAAGCCCCATATTAGGCTTGTTGCTATCAGCACGCTTCTTGATAAGTTCTGAAGCTGTGTTGCCGTGAATAGCATAATGAAGTTTGTTTTGAACTTTAGCAAAAAATTCCCGAGTTGTTGGAGCATCTTTATTATAGTCAATGCTTGTTGCATAAATATCTGTGATTTTTTGATAGAATCTTCTTTCGCTTAAACGGATTTCCCTGATTTCAGCGAGTAGATGTTCAAAATAATCTTTTCCAAGAAAAGAGCCGTTTTCTAGCCTTTTCTTGTCCATTACATAACCTTTGACAGCAAACTCACGCAAAACATTTGTTGCCCATTGCCTAAACTGTGTAGCCCTTTTAGAATTTACCCGATAACCAACCGATATAATGGAATCTAAATTATAAAACTGAGTATTATATTTTTTGCCGTCATTAGCAGTTGTTCGGAATTTCCTAATAACTGAATCTTCTTGCAATTCATTTGATGTGAAGATGTTTTTTAGATGTTCATTAATTGTTGGAATACTAACATCAAACAATTCTGCCATCATCTTTTGAGATAGCCACACGCTTTCATCTTCATAACGCACCTCAAGACTATTTTCGCCAGCTTGACTGGTAAAAATCAAAAATTCAGCGGTACTGTTGCGAATGGTTAAACCATTGCTTGTTTTGTTTTTCTTTTTTTGTTCTTTTACCATAATTTTTTACCTAACCGTTACCTGTCCGTTAAATAACATCTTTCAAGTATTGCCAATCATTAGGCTTAATGTTGTATTTATTATATTCATCTTTGGTATTTATTCTTAAGTGGTCGCCTTCTTTAATAATGATTCCTCCGAACAAGTTTTTACCTTTGGAGTTTTCATCTTTTATATATTGCTGTAAAGCCTCTGCCTTTTCTTTTGTGTCGTCTTCTTGGAAACCTGCTGATTTAGTATCAAAAATGCCAAGTTTATTATTATCAAACAAAACAATATAGTCGGGTTGGAAAGTTGAGGTTTTTTTATTGTCTTTTAAGTATTTAATACCAAAGTTTTCTTTCATGTGTTCATCGCCATTTTTCCACCACCATTTAATATGGCTTTCTTTGTCTTCAAGGAATTTTTCAAAGGCTTTTTCTGGATTGCTTCTGGTGTCTTGCAAATAACAGGGCGTATATAAGGATTGCTTGCAATCAAACGATTCATGAGTGTTTGTATTAAAATTTCTGGTTAGAGGAATTTCCCAATCATCAATCCAATTATCTTGAGAATTTGCTTTTTCCTCATCTTGTTTAAGTTTTATCGGTTTATATTTTTCTACAGCTTTATTAAGCAATTGAGAAATAACGTCTTTATTGTTTATTGCTAAACTCTCTAAATAAACCATTCCATTATCATATAAATCAATGTTCATATATTTTTTGAATGTTTTACAAAAAGAGCTTTTCATAATATCCAATGAACGAGCTTGAGCAAAACCTCCTAGCTCATCTTTGAATATTCTTTCAAAAAACGCCTCTTTATCACCTTCTGATAGTTTTGCAGAATATGTTTTGCCTTCAATATGAGGCAATTCATCAATTATTGATGTTTCAATTCTTTCATTTAATATAATTTCATCTTCATTGTTTAAATTTTCAATATCAATTTTTTCTGATATTTTCTTTTTATTGTTAATAAAAAACTCATATTTACCTTTTTCAAGGTTAAAATACTCACAAAATACATTTTCAAAAATATCGTGAAAAGATAATGTTATATCATTGTATGATATTCTATGTTTGTAATATGATTTCAGTTTCAATGGAGCGTATATGTCGTTTCTTTTTGATGATAAAGATTTTATTATGTTTGGATTGTATTCTTCTTTTTTAACATCAATTGATTTTAAGTTAGTGAAAATATAACCTTTGTTTAGAGCCTCATTTCCATAGTGTTTTGCTTCTGGCATTCTTAAAATTCTACCAATGGTTTGAATTTCAAAAGGAAGAGATTTTGTTTCTCTAAATCTAACTAATATCGAAGCTCTGGGACAATCCCAACCTGTATCAATGGCTTGCTTAAATATTAAAAAATCTACATTGCTTTGATTCGGTATTAAATAAACAGATTCATTGTGAATTTTTTCATCTGATAACCAAACGGCTAAATTTCTGTTATCGGTAGATATACCTTTGTTTTGCAAGAAACTTTCAACGGCTTCTCTTTTGTTCTCACCTTCTTCAGAATTTGGAAGTTGCACTAAAACAAGAGGATTTATGTCAACGCCTTCTTTTTTATATGCTTCTTTTAACTCTTGTTGCTTTCTAAACGCACTTTCTAAAATAAGAGTTTCTGAATCAAATTCATCATCTACTAAATCAATATTTTCATTTATTATAATTTCTTTTTTTATAAGTTCTTCATCGATTGCCTTGTTAGACTCAACTTCATGGTTGTTAGCACCTTGTAAAACAGGGGTAGCACTCATTTCTATAGTAATATCAGGGTTAATTATTTCATTTATTAGCTCTAATGAACGTTCTGTTTTTGCTGAATAATGGCTTTCATCAATGATTAAGATTATTTTTAATCCATTTTCTTTTGTTGTGTTTATAACATCAATAAAATTGTAAGTTTCTTTATCTTTCATCAGGGTATTTTTCCAATCCCCTGTTTTCTTATCCTTACTTCTTAGTTTTTCCCAATTAAGAACAACAACCTCATTTTTCTTTATAGAATCCCTTCCGCCTGTGAATTCTCTCTCTATTAGGTATGTGTCGGGGTATCCATTAAATGTCTTTTTTAATGATTTATAGCTTTGGACGTGTAGTTCTCCTTTGCCAATACTTACCCATAAGAAACAAAAAGTTTCATTCTTAAAATCATATTCTGTAGCAAGTCTATATATGATTTGGCTCATCATAAAAGTTTTGCCTGAACCTGTCGGGGATTTAAGAACAATAGAGCCTTTTTTGTTATCTTCTAAAAAATCTTTTGAATAATTTAGGATTCTTTGGACTGCTTTTTCTTGAAATTGTTTAAGTTCTTTGCTCATGGCTTATTTCTCCACTGCCTTAATATGTTCTTTTTGAATTTTCTTATATATATCAAGGATTTTTTGAGGTATTGGCTCAATTGTTATGTTTTCTATTCCCTTAAAAAGAGTTTTATCAAAGTCATCGCTCATTGAAAATACATAAACTATTTTTCTTCCATTTAACAATTTTATTTCATTCATAAAATCATTGAAACTAGCCTCTAAGAAGTTATAATATATACACAAGAATTTATCATTTTTATTAGATGAAAATATTTTGTAATCATCTTTTATTGTATCTAAATTATAAATCCCATCTTTAACGCATAACATATCAGTACATTTTTTTGTCAGGCTTATTTTTAATTGAGATTTGTTTTTAGAGTTTGAAATAAAATCTGTTTTGAAATATTTAAGATTGCCTCCTAAGCCTTCTACAAATTCACCTTTTCCTTTTTTGTTGTATCCTTCTATTATAGCCTTTATTCTTGGGTGTGTTGTTACAGAACAAATGCCGTGTTCATTAATAAAGTTTTCATAATCTTTTTTATTGGTTTGTTTCCATAATTTAAATTCTGTGCTTGTTAATGATAGTGATTTCATTAATTTTTTTTCTTCTTTTTGATTTTCATTGTTTGTACACAATATGTATTTTCTAGAACCTTCATCTTCAATGTTTAATCTTAGAACGGATTCTGCTGTTGTTCCAGAACCAGCAAAAAAATCTAAAACAGTTATGTCTTTTCTTTTGATTGAATTAAGCAATAATTTTATTAATTTATATGTTTTAGGGTGAGAAAAGTTATTATTAGGGATTATTTCATTAAGCTCCATTCCTCCAGAACTCTTTAAACTAATTAATGACCTTAATAAAAGGCTTTCAACATCTTCTAAATATTTTATAGAACTAGGTTGTGTTTTTTCATCTTTTGCGAACCATATAGAACCACAAGTATAACTACCATCATATCTTTCTTTGATATTTTTATAGTCTAAACAATCATCAAATGTGTTTTTAATCCATCGCCAACCATTATCAGGTACTTTTACAGGCTTTCTATTTTTAGGGTGTAAAACATCATATCTTGGGCCTGTTTTTGCATTAGGCCAACTCATATTTATTTTACCCCAAAGGTTATATTTTTCATCTAAATTACAATATAATGTAATACCTCTATCGTATCCTTTTTTCTTATAGAATTTTTTCAATTTTTCTTCTGCTTCAGAAATAGGAGTTTTTTTCTTTTTTAGGTTATTTACAAATTCATATACTTCTCCTAGCCCTTCTTTAGGCATGAAAAATTTATGTTTATATGAGCTGTTATCTTTTATATAAACCAAAATATATTCATGTATATTTCCAACTCCTTTATCATTTTTAGGGATTCTTTTGTTCCATACTATTTTTTCTACAAAATTATTTTCTCCAAAAATTTTATTCATTAATAATGTTAAATTAGCTTCCTCGTTTTCATCTATACTTATAAAAATAACGCCTGTTTCTTTTAAAAGTTCTTTTGCTAAATCTAATCTTTTTTCCATAAAATTAAGCCATTTTGAATGACGATAGCCATCTTCTTTATCTACATATTTATCGTTATAAACAAATCCACCTTTTTCTGTTCCTGTATTGTAAGGAGGGTCTATATAGATAACGTCTATTTTTTCTTTGTGAGTGTAGTTTAACACTTGAAGAGCGTGGTAATTATCGCCTTCTATTAAAAGATTATAATCATCATCATTAGTTTTTATTTCTCTTGATTTATCTTCTTTGAGAATAGGTAATTTTTTTTGACAATCTAAAACAACTTTTTCAGGCTCTTTTTCACTATCCCAAACAAGCCCATATTTCTTTCTAGCAAGTTCTTTGTCTTGTTTCTTTAATAGCTCTTTTAGCTCATCTTTTGAAAAGTCATCATAATAGTTAGCCATAATTCTTAATTCCTAAATCAAGCAATAATTCAAAACAGAATGCCTTATTAAGACTAATATAAGGTAAACACTCTATTTTATATTGGTTTGGACTCTTTCAATCGCTTTTTAAACAGGCAGGTTTTTTATAACATCTAATTGTCTTTCAGGCTGTAACGCTCCATAGGAATAAAAGGTTGTTGCTATGTTTTCATGTCCTAGATTTTGAGATATAGCTTTTACCTGTTCAGGTGTAATTGGTTTTTGAAGGTAGTGTTTTGTTATTATCTTTCTGAAAAGATGAGGGTTTATGTATTCTATGCCTGCAAGTTTGCAACGCTCTTTTAGCATGTTTTTTATTGTTGTTGGGCTTTTTATGCAGTCTTTTGATAACTTGCTTTTTTGGAATAAGTCGTTGTTTATTCTTTCTAAATCCATTTTCGGGAATAAAGCGTCTTTGCCTGCAAAGCCTTTTGAGTTCTTTAGATTGTTAGTCCAATTTATAAAATACGTTTTCATGCCGTCATCAATGGGAAAAAGAGATGTTATAATTTCTTTTGAAAACTTGGTTTTTGCTCCGTCTGCTCCTGATTGTATAATCGTCTCGTTTTTAATATCAAATGAAGCAATCTTTAGGCTTGATAATGCTTCAATCCTTGCCCCTGTAAGGAATAGACAGGCTATTATTGCTTTATCTCTTTTATCTTTTTCCGTGAGTTCATCAATAGCATAAAAAAGAGGTTTAACATCTTCAAGTTTTGGCACAAACTCAATTTTAGTTTTCTTTAACCCTGCCTTATCTTCTCTTGTGAGCGTTAAATAGCTTATAACCGTTAAATCTAGCTTCTTATAGCCTTTTTGCTCTCTTAACCATACAAGAAAGCCTTTTAAGTGGTTAATTCCATGCACAAAGCTTGATTCTGCTAACTGTTTTTGAGTTTTTGGGCTTTTATAGGCTCTCAAATGTTCTTTGAAGCTGATTAAAATGTCTTTGTTCAATGTTTTGTAACTGGCAAAGTTAAGAAACTCATCAAATTTATACAAAGATTCTATGGTTTTCCTTATTGTTGGCTTGGCTCTGCCTTTTGCATGTTCAAGATATTCAAAATAATCTTTTTTGATTGCTTCGTTTTCATTGTTATAATTTTTAGTCATAATACACCTCATAAAGTTAATGTTAATTTTTCCGTTTGAATTGGCAATAATGGCAACCCTTAAAAAGCTCTGTAACTAGAAAACCCCTACGGCTTTGTTTCCCGTATTTGAAAAGCTCTAGGAAGAACCTAATTTTTGCGAGAACATGCCTAAAAAAAACAATTTAATCTGCGACTACAAAAATTTGACTTCATACACCGATAAACAAGCTTTAATCTGTAGCGATTTTTGCCCCCCCCTGCCTTCTATCTATTAAAACAAACATAGTTGCTCGTTTATGTGAGTCTTTACGCTTGATATTGCGTTTTTATTTAGGCTTGCTTGTGCTGTTGGTTTCCGATTGTTTTTGAATGACTCATTTTTCATGGTTTTTGAAACATGCTTTATGTGAGTCTTTACGCTTGAATTATCAGTTCTATATATTGTCATCTCTTCAAGCGGTTTGACTTCATAATGCTTGCTAAAAATTCCAATGTCTTTTTTTGCTACAAACTTGCTTATTTTACATTGGCAAGTAGCACAAACAGCACTTAAACAATATGAGCCATTGTTCTTTTGAGATAAGTAAACAATGCCGTTTTTTGGCTGTGTTGCTTTTTGACATTTCATACAAGAAAAGTCATAAGGTTCAGTATTAAACTTTCTTTTCTCTTCCATTCTTTTCAAAAAGCCCTTTACATCAGCACCCCAATATAAAAGCGGTTTTTTGCTTGCTTCCATTGGCTCTAATCCTTCACGCTTCCAAAGTTTGCGTATAGTTTGTTGATGAACACTCAAAAGCGTTTCAAGCTCTTTTGCGTTATAAGCCTGTTTGCTATTAAGTTTGTTGTATGGATATTTCTTTTTTCCCATAACAAGCCATTGTTTCCTATGAATTTACTAACCGCTTTTAATTAACGGTTAGCTCTTGGCTTGTGTTAAAACGTGGAGCAGATAGCTTGTTTTTTGCCCATTCATCAAGAGCAGTAACAGCATAAACAACACGACGATTTCCAAAACGTCTATATTCAGGACTGCCGCCAACTGTTGCATATTTGGCAAGTGTTTTAGGGGAAATAGGAAAGCCTTTGTTAGTTAAATATTCAGCGGCTTCTTTTCTGGTCAGATATTCTTTAATCATAGCGTGATTGCCTCTTGTTTTATCAAATTGACAATTAAACGATTTAATTGCCTTACAAGAGATAGTCTATGATAGATAATTATCTAATAATATCAGTATGTTGTCATGTTGAGGTGTCAAAAAGAAAGAGCCTCTCTTTAGCTAGCTAATAGGATATTTTTTAAACTCTCGTATCCAATTTTCTATCTGTCTGTCGCTTCTATCAATATCTTTCGTGTGTTTTTTCTTGTATTTTTCATTGAGAAGTCGAATCGCTGATTTGTGTTTGCAGTCTTTTATATTTTCTATACTTTTCCATATAGTATAAACTTCTTTTTTTAGTTTGCTTTTAGATTCAGTCGATTTTTTTTGCCCTTTTCGTTGCTGTTTCTTTTGTTTATCAACAACGCTTATTAAGTATTTTGTTGCATTTGTCATTTCTATGATGTGTTTGTTTTTTTCATTTCCATCGATAAGCATATCCATGTTTTTAATCGTCTTTTCTGCAAAAGCTGATGCCATATCCATATAAGCAATTTGCATAAAACTTAGTATAAAGCTAATGCTTGCCTTGCGTGTGTTAGCATATCCTTTAGTTAATTCAATCCATTGCTTTAAAGATTTGAATCGTTCAATCGTTTCAAAAAAATCAGTTTTTTCTTCCTGATTCTTCAAAACTTTTCTATGTGAAGTATGCGTTTCAATGAAAAAATCTAACCTTTCAATAAAGTCATTATCTCCAAGAATGGATAATGCAAAAGGTGTATGCTCTTCTATGTCTTTTATTCTTTTTTCAATAAAAGCTAGCTGTTTTTCAATCTTTTCTTTTTCTATTGTTGGCATTATGTCTTTGTAACTCTCAAAACTATCAAGAAGTAAGCTATATTTTCTATCCATCTTTTTTACACTATTTTTAACTCAATAACATTGTTTGCTTGTTCTTTGTCTTCTAGGGCTGTTTCTATGCGTAAGGAAACTTTATCAGCGGCACTTATTAGGCTTGAATCTACATTATGGCTATAGCGGTTTGTAACTCCTCCTAAGCTATGCCCTAGAAGTCCTGCTATGGTTAGTTCTGTAAAGCCTATGTCAGCCGCTATAGATGCGAAACTGTGGCGTAAGGTGTGCAAGGTTATGTCTTCGCCAATAAAGGGCTTGCCTGTTTCTGTGTCTTCAAGTTTTCGGATTCTTCTAAATGCTTTTGGTAAGCCTATAAAATGCTTATCATTAACGCTTGAAGGAAAAACCCATTTTGATTTTGAGTTGTGTTTTATTTCTACAAGCAAATCTAATGCACCTTGTCCAAAGGCTCTTATCTGCTTGCCTGTCTTTGTATCAGGAAAGCGAAAACATTTATTCTTAAAGTCTACATATTCCCATTTAAGAGATAAGACTTCCATTTTACGGCAACCTGTAAGCAATAAAAGTTTTGTAGCTTCTATGCTTCTTTGAGACTCGCCTTGCTTTCCTGCTTCTTGTAATGCTTTGCCTAAGTTTTGTATTTCTTCTATATCAAGGAAAACGTCTTTTTTCTGGCTTGCAAAGCGTTTGACACCTCTTGCAGGGTTGCGTTCTATGATTTTATATCTTTTTGCAAATTCTAAGATACTTGCAAACATTCCCATAGTTCTGTTAGCCGTACCTTTTCCGCCTGTTACTTTTATTGTTGCTCTTGGCTTGTCGCCTTTCTTTTCTATGGCGGTTTTTCCTCTTGCTATATCAATCATCATTTTTTCAACAATAGCGGTGGTAAGGCTTGTAACTGCAAGGTTACCAATCAAGGGCTTTATATGACGTTCTATTCGTCCTATATCCATTTTTATTGTATAAGGCTTTTTGTTTTCGCAACCTTCTTTCATGTAGAAGTCGCATAACTCTGAAACGGTCATAGCTTTGCGTTTGGCTGTTTTTTCGCTTGCAGGGTCTTTTCCTTTGGTAACGTCTGCAAGTTTGCGTTTAGCTTCCTTGCGTGCTTCATCAGGTGTTAGCTTGTCAATCTTTGAAAGAGTAAGCATTTTTTGCTTACCTTGTGCATTGCGATACATGATAACCCAAGACTTAGACTTGCCTTGCACCCTTAAACCAAAGCCTTTTAGCTCGCTATCCCAATAAGTTTTAGGCTTGTCATGCTGTTTTAAGCTAACAATAAAAGTTTTGTTCAGTCTCATAATCGTTATTCTCCAAAGGTTAGCTATATAATTTTAGCTAACATATAGCTAACATATAAGGGCAATCATTGGTAAAGACTATAGCCGACACTATCATTAAAGTAAACAGTAAAAGCAAGGGGGTGTAAGGGAAAGAGCGGAATAGTTATTTTTAGCTAACAACGGAAAATGCACAACATCATCATTGGTAATGATGGGGTCGGAAGTTCAATTCTTCCCTGCGGCACCAGCTTTTCATAATAGAATCAATGGGTTATTAAATTGTCTGTTTAATGGCAATTACATTTAGCCATTTTTCAGTTTCTCTGCCTTTTCTTACATCGGTTGTAATTCTTGTTTCTACTATTTTCATTGAAGAAAAAGCACTTAACAATTTTTCTACTTTATTCTCATTATAGTCAGCAAAAAACCTTCCATTTCTTTCTCCTTCAAAATCTCCATACTTGAAAGAAACATAGAAACAGCCTTTGTCTTTTAACATTCCAGCTATGTTTTTAATGACATCATAAATTTCATTATTCGGCACATGAAGTAAAGAAGAACAAGCCCATACTCCATCAAACATTGTATTGCTTTGAAAGTCCTTAAATTCTTTGCATATAACTTCTTGTTTAATAAGCCTAGAAGCTATATCGCAAAGTTCTTTTGAGCCATCGACAGCTACAACATCAAAGCCTTTTTGCTTAAAATAAAGGCTATCCCGCCCTGTTCCGCAACCGAAATCTAATATGGCTGCTTTTTCTTTTTTTATATGACTTAGAAAAGGTTTATACAGTTTATTTAAATCTAAGCTTGCTGTTGCAGAAGAGAATTTATCTGCATTTTTATTATAATAATCTAATGTTTTATTCATGTAATTATTTTCCCAAGTTTTTGGGACGTAATGAAGCAAAAAGCAGCTTTCTAATATGGAGGAAGCGTTGTTATTTGGTAGTCGGACATTGCTCTATAGACGGCGTTTGCATTTTTTATTGCTTTGGGTACGCCAAGCTGGGCAGCTTGAGAATACAATGCCCAAGCATTATGCAGGTTTTGTTTCATAGAAACGCCATTTGCATTCATCCATGCCAGCAATTCCAAAGCATCGTGATTCTTTTCTGCTGCTAGCTCTTTAATTTTTGCAAGGTCAAAAGGTGATGCTTTTCCTTTTTGAACAGCCGTTACTATATCGTTCCAAGTTCGAATAGGTTTAGGACGACTAAATTCAAGGGCTTGCTTATTTGTAACGTTTGCAATATTTGTTCTTCTTTTTTCTGATTTTGTAGAAACTGATATAGCTTTTTTTGTCTTTACTACCTTAGTAGAAGTCTTGCTGCTCATATACAAAGGAAGTTTCCCACCTCTTTCTTCTTCAAGCATTTCACGGTACATATCATCAAGGCTTGGACTAAAAGCCAGTGCTGTATTTGCAGAAAGCATTAAAATTGCTACAATAATCAACTGAATTTTGTTCATTTTTGACCTTAATATTCTTTCCATGATGTATAAATACAATTATACCAGTTAATTAATAATAAATTATGAACGCTTTTTTTAAGGAGTTTGAAAATTTCCAATGCTTGAAAACAAAAAAATACTGCTGATTATTTCAGGTGGCATTGCTGCCTATAAATCGCTTGAACTAATACGAGGTTTACGAAAAAACAAAGCTGAAGTAAATTGTATTTTAACAGAAAACGCTTCAAAAATAGTAACTCCGCTTGTCGTTGCTTCTTTAAGTGAGGGCAAGGTTCATCAGGAAATGTTTTCCTTGGTAAACGGCAGCCGAATTGGTCATGTTCAGCTTTCAAGAGGAGCAGATTTAATAGTTGCAGCTCCAGCAACGGCTAATCTTATAGCTAAAATGGCGTTGGGAATTGCGGACAATCTGGCAAGTACAACTCTTTTAGCTGCTAACAAGCCTGTAATGATAGCCCCTGCTATGAATACTCAAATGTGGAAGCATCACGCAACGCAAAAAAACATGAAAACGCTGGAGGAGCAGGGAATAATCTGCACAGGTCCTAAAAAGGGCGGGCTGGCATGTGGTGAAGTTGGAGAGGGCAGAATGTCCGAACCACAAGATATTCTTGATGAAATAATCAAACATCTCACTAATACAGAAAGCCTTAAAGGCAAAAAAGCTCTTGTAACAAGTGGTGCTACACAAGAACCTATAGATGCGGTTCGGTTTCTTTCCAACTATTCTTCTGGAAAACAAGGGCATGCTATTGCAAAAGCTTTGGCTGAAAAAGGAGCAGATGTTACGCTGGTTTCAGGAGTTGTTTCTTTACCAGACCCTGCTGGAGTAAAGACTGTTCACGTCAAAACAGCCGATGAAATGATGACAGCTTGCAATCAGGAAAAAAGCGTTGATATAGCCGTATGTGCTGCTGCTGTAGCTGATTGGAAAATAGTAAATCCGTCAAAATCCAAAATGAAAAAAACAGACGATCTTACACCGCCAAAACTGGAAATGACTCCAAACATTGACATACTTGCAAGCATCTGCAAACAGCCTGACAGACCTAAGCTTGTCATAGGATTCGCTGCTGAAACAGATGATGTAATTAAAAATGCAGCAACTAAGCGTAAGAAAAAAGGCTGTAATTGGATTGTTGCGAATGATGTTTCTATTGATACAAAAGTATTCGGCGGTGATAACAACAAGGTTCATCTTATTACTGAAAATAAAACAGAAAGCTGGGCTGAAATGACAAAGCATGATGTCGCAGAAAAACTTGCTACATATATTGCAGAAGCTTTAACAAATGAGAAAAAAACATGAGCAATAAAACAAACATTTCTATAAAGCGTTTTCCTCACGGAGAGCTTTTTCCACTACCAGAATATGCATCTCAAAACTCTGCTGGAATGGATTTAATAGCTGCAATTCCAACAGAAATAGAACTGCCAGCAGGAGGACGGGAAGTCGTTCCAACTGGTGTTGCTATTGGACTAACTGTTGGGCTTGAAGCACAGGTAAGACCTCGTTCTGGCTTGGCTGCACGCTGTGGAATTACAGTGCTTAACAGCCCAGGTACTATAGATGCTGATTATCGTGGTGAAATTAAGGTAATACTTTATAACGCAAGCAGCGAGACCTTTATTATTGAAAAAGGAATGCGTATTGCTCAGCTGATAGTTGCCCCTGTCGTTCATGTTGAATGGAACGAAGTGCCCGAATTAAACAAAACAGCAAGAGGTGCTGGAGGCTTTGGCTCTACAGGAGTTAAAGTCTAGAACCTCTTATGAATGATTTTTCAGAAAATACTCTGTTAGGAGGACGAGTCAAAATTAAACAGCCGAAAAACGGTTTTCGGGCTGCTATTGACTCTGTTCTACTGGCGGCTGCTGTTCCTGCAAAAAAGGGGCAAACTGTTCTTGAAGCTGGTTCTGGTTCGGGGGCTGCTTCACTTTGCCTTGCTGCTAGAGTCAAAGATATATCTATAACAGGGCTGGAAATTCAAAAAGAAATAACTGAACTTGCAATAGAAAACGTTCGCCTTAATAAAATGGAACAAAACATCAAATTTATTACAGGCGATGTTGCAGATGTTCCAAAAGAACTGCGAGACACTCAGTTTCATCATGTTATGACTAATCCGCCGTTTGTTTCTTGCGGGACTTCTCCTGCTGATTCTTCAAAAGCTGTTGCTCATATGGAAACTTCTGCAAACTTGGCTGTATGGTTAGACTTTTGCATCAGGAAATTAAAGCCAAAAGGAACACTTACTCTTATTCACAGGGCTGACCGCCTTGATGAAATACTATCGCTGATATATGGAAGAGTTGGAGGAATAGAGGTAATTCCTTTGTATCCCAAAGTTGGCAAGAACGCTAAACGAGTCATAGTGCGAGGACGTAAAAGTTTTAAGTCCCCAATGATAATGTCAGCAGGCTTGGTTTTACATGAAGGGGACTGTTACACTCCCGAAACAGAAAATATCCTGCGTGAAATGAAACCGCTGGAGTAGAGAGTCTTTTGTCATCGAATTATTTCGACAATCACTTTATGCGGCGGATTCTTTTTCGTCTTCTTCCATTTTATGCTCATAGACTAGATAATAGCCTCCGCCATTTTCTTTGACCTTTTTCAATGCAGTAACTGAAGCTTTTATAAGAGGATTAATAGAAACGCCATGCTTTGGGAAAACACTGATTCCTATAGAACAACCCATAGCCAAATTATTTCCTTCGTAAATAATCGGCTCATACATTAGAGCAAGAGTTTTTCTAGCTACCAATTCTACATCGTCATCAATCATTATATCTTCCAGCAAAATGTAAAAGCCATCGCTTTCAGATCTGGCAATGGTATCTTTTTGACGGAATGAAGAGGCAAGTCGCATGCTTATTGTACGAAGAACCTGATTGCCAGCTTCATAACCAAAAGATTCATTAATATGAGATAGATTATCTATATTCATGCTAAAGATGCCGATATGCAACGCTGAATGCTCAGGTTTGCCAAAAGACGCTCTAGTTGATCTTATGATTGCTCTTTCAAGACGGTCTTCAAAAATTTTGCGGGAAATCAGCCCAGTAATATCATCTGCGTTGCCAGACTCACGAACTTTTTCTTCTGCCTGTTTTTCTTTTGTAACGTCTTTTATGTCGAGGATATAAGAAAAAACATCAGTATCAGCATTATTAATCTTTTGTGCTTTCATGACTGCATTTTTAAATGTTCCATCAAAACAAATGATTTTTGTTTCCATTGAAGTGCCAAATTCAATAAGTTTTCCAACATCAGCAGAAAGCTTGTCAATATCTGTCGTTCCAGTAATGTCTACCAGTGTCATGCCAACAATTTGCTCTGGCGTTTCTGCGTTCATAAGGTTAACGCCACCAGCATTTACATAGGTGATTTCTCCATCTTTTAACATGCAAGACATATTAGATGACAGCTCTACCATTGAACACATCAAAGGATTCATGGCATTTTCTAACAATTTATTGTTTTCTGATTTAGCTTCAACTTCAACTTTAATTTCTGATTCAATTTCAGTTTTAATTTCTGATTTATTTTCAGTTTTAATTTCAGCTTTAGTAATTTCTACTTTAACTTTTTTAGCTTTGTTCTCAGGTTTTTGCACTGTTATTTTAGGTCTCATTGTAGCTACCTTAATAACTTTTTCTGTATGGCTTTGTTTTTTTACCATTTAATTAAAAAACCTATTTTTACAAAACTATTTTAATTCTATTATGATATAACATTATTATGAATCTGTTGCAAAAAAATTAACATTAACTGAAAAGATTGTTCATTTTCTAATTAACTGTCTTGACCATAAAGCCTGTCGAGTTTACTTTTTGCCTTTCAGTATCAACGATTTCAAGTGAAAATTCATGGACGACACAAAAACAAGTTTTCAATCTCTTATTCTTACTTTGCAAAATTTCTGGGCAGAGCAAGGCTGTGTAATTCTTCAACCTTATGATGTTGAAGTCGGGGCTGGAACATTCCACCCTGCAACGACTCTGCGTTCTTTAGGTGAAAAGCCTTGGAATGCTGCTTATGTTCAGCCTTCCCGCCGTCCAACAGATGGGCGTTATGGAGAAAATCCGAATAGACTCCAGCATTATTACCAGTTTCAGACTATATTAAAGCCATCACCTGATAATGTTCAGGAGCTTTATCTTGAAAGCCTGAAACGTCTTGGTATTGACTTGATGAAACACGATATTCGTTTTGTTGAAGACGACTGGGAAAGCCCGACTCTAGGAGCTTGGGGGCTTGGCTGGGAAGTTTGGTGCGACGGTATGGAAGTTACTCAGTTCACCTATTTCCAACAAGTAGGCGGAATCGAATGTTCTCCTGTTTGTGCCGAACTGACTTATGGGATAGAACGTCTTGCAATGTATATTCAAGGAGTTGAAAACGTTTATGACCTTAATTTTAACGGCAAATCAGGGGACGAAAAAGTTACATACGGCGATGTATTTTTAAGAGCAGAAAAAGAATATTCCGCATTTAACTTTGAACATGCAAATACTGAAAAGCTGTTTAATCAGTTTAATCACGCCGAAGAAGAATGTATGTCTCTTTTGGAAAAAAACGTTCCGCTTCCTGCTTATGACCAGTGCATTAAAGCCTCGCATTTGTTCAATCTTTTAGATGCCAGAGGAGTTATCAGCGTTACCGAACGTGCTTCTTATATCGGCAGAGTTAGGGCTATGGCAAAGGGCTGCTGTGAAGGCTGGCTTAACGGAGAAAAATCATGACAGAACTTTTAATAGAAATTTTTTCCGAAGAAATTCCTGCCCGTATGCAGAAAAAAGGAACAGACGATTTCAAGCGTTTAGTCT
>DAOWDM010000214.1 GCA_030639035.1 Alphaproteobacteria bacterium | reverse complement strand
GTCAGACAATTGAAAGAAGCAAATTTATCTTTAGAAGGGTTTGAAGCTTTGCGTCTTGCTGATGCAGAGAATCTTGACCATGAAAAAGCTGCTTTGATGATGGAAGTCTCAAGACCTACTTTTTCAAGAATACTAGCAGAAGCAAGAGCCGTAGTTGCTAAAGTTCTATCGAACGGAATGGCTTTGCGTATTGAAGGCGGAAATTTTCAAGTAGCAGGAGGTTGTAATATGGGAAATAGAAACAGAGGCGGCGGAATGGGTCGTGGAATGGGCATGGGGCAAGGTCGTGGAATGGGGAAAGGTCTCGGAATGGGGCAAGGTCTCGGAAGAATGTCAGGAATTGTTTCCGAAAATATTGAAACAGAAAATTTGAAAGAAAAAACTATGAAAAAAATTGCAGTAAGCTCTCAAGGGGCAACTCTTGAAGATATGGTTGACCCTCGTTTTGGCAGGGCAAAGGGCTTTATAATTATTGATACAGAATCAATGGAGTTTGAATATCTTGATAACTCAAACAGTGGGGATATGGCACAAGGGGCAGGCATTAAAACAGCCGAAACCGTTGTAAAACAAGACGTTGAAATAGTTTTAACTGGTGCTATAGGTCCAAAAGCTTCCGCTGCTCTTAACGCTGCTGAAGTCTATTATATGGAAGGTTTTAGCAACATGACTGTCGCCGAAGCTGTCGAAAAGTTTAAAAATAAATAATTATGCAAAACTCCCTATCGTCATTCTGAGGGCTTTTCAAAGCCCGTGAGAATCTCATTTGAAGCAACAAAGAGAGATTGCTACGTCGCTTCGCTCCTCACAATGACGATAAATTTTTAACATGAGAAAACCATTGAAAATCAAAAAAAGGTTAGTAATTGCAAGCGGCAAGGGCGGTACGGGTAAGACAATGATAAGTGCTTCATTGTCTCATATCTGGGATAGTCCTGTTTGCGTTGCAGATGTTGATGTTGAAGAGCCTAACCTGCATTTATTTTTGAATCCTGATATTCAGGAAGACAAAAAAATCTTTATGAAAGTTCCTGTTATTAATCAGGAAAAATGTAATTTATGCGGTGCTTGCTCGGATATATGTCAGTTTAACGTTATTGCTATTATGGGCAAAAAGACGGTTATTTTTCCTGAAATGTGTCATGGCTGTGACGGCTGTTTTGCTGTTTGTCCTAATGATGCAATCATTGCAGGAAAAAGAGAAATCGGAGTTTTAAGCTGGGGAAATGTTGATAAAAACGCATTTGTTACAGGCTGTCTTCGCATAGGTGAAGCTATGTCTCCGCCTCTCATGAAAGCTGTTTTGGAAAAAGCTGATAGTCTGGCTAATGGCAGAGATATGATAATTGATGCTCCCCCTGGGACAAGCTGTCCTGCAATGACGGCTGCTGCAAGCAGTGATTTTATACTTCTCGTAACAGAACCAACTCCATTCGGACTGAATGATTTAAGGCTTGCTGTAGAAGCTTTTTCTGTATTCGGGGTGAAAATGGGAGTTGTTGTAAACAGGTCTGGAATTGGAGACAGGTCAGTTTATGAATACTGCAACAAGTCAAACCTTCCAATATTTGCTGAAATCCCATTTGATATAAATCTTGCAAAGGCTTATTCGAGAGGTGAAATAATTTCCTCCCTGCCTGAATACAAAACAGTTTTCAAAGATTTAGCTGTGAGGATAAAACATTGTATGAATTAACGGTTATAAGCGGTAAAGGCGGAACTGGAAAAACTTCCATAGTCGGGGCTTTCGCTCATTTAGCGAGCAATCATGTAATGTGTGATTTAGATGTTGATGCTGCGAATCTGCATTTGCTTTTAGCTCCTGAAATAAAAGAGCAGGGTGCTTTTTACTCTGGCAATATAGCGATTATTGATGAAGAAAAATGCAATAACTGCGGAATTTGCAAAGAAATGTGCAAGTTCGATGCAATCCTTCCTCCTCGTCATTGTGAGGAGCAAAGCGACGTGGCAATCTCACTTCCAATTAGTCATGTTGTAGACCCAGTGAATTGTGAAGGCTGTGGGGTTTGTGTTCATTTCTGCCCTCAAAATGCTATTGATTTTCCTGAAAATTACTGTGGAGACTGGTATATTTCAGATACCAGATTTGCTCCTTTAGTTCACGCAAGAATGAGCCCTGGGGAAGAAAATTCAGGCAAGCTAATAACTTTTCTTAGGCAAACAGCAGTAAAAGTTGCCACTCAAAACAATAGAGATATAATCATATATGACGGCTCCCCAGGGATTGGCTGTCCTGTTATAAGTTCTTTAACTGGTACAGATATGGCTGTAGTTGTTACAGAACCGACTCCGTCAGGGCTTCATGATGCAAAACGGATTTTAGAGTTATGTAAGCATTTTTCTATTGCTGTAGCGGTGATAATCAATAAATATGATTTAAATCTTGAAAACACAGGCGAAATTGAGAGGTTTTGTGCTGATAATTATATTAAAATAGCAGGAAAAGTTCCAAACAATCGTATTTTTGTTGATGCTGTGGTAAAAGGCAGTGTAGTAACAGAGTGTGGAAATGAAACTATAAATATAGAATTACAAAACATCTGGAATGAAGTCCGAACTATTTTAACAAGGGTAAAAAAATGAAAAAAATTATAGCTGTTCCTTCTAATAATCCTGGAGGCATGGACGCTGGTATATCTGCTCACTTTGGACATTGTGACGCTTATACATTGGTTGAGTTTGAAAATAACGAAATTAAAAAAACTTCCATTCTTCCAAACAAACCACATGAAGACGGTGGCTGCATGGCAGTTGTAAATTTCATTGCTGAAAATGGAATTCAGGAGTTGCTAGTAAATGGTATGGGAATGCGTCCTCTTATAGGATTAAATCATGCAGGAATTAAGGTTTATCAAAGCGGAAATATACAAACAGTAAAAGAAGCTGTGGAAGCCCATATTGATGAAAAACTGCCTATGTTCGGACAAGAACAAACATGCGGTGGCGGAATAGTACACTAACGGTTCTTAGTGTGATTTTTGTAAGAGTTAAGTAATCCGATGACAAAAAACTCGCTGTCATGCTGAACTTGTTTGTGAGGGTCTCCTTTCTTGGCGGTAAAAGAAGAAAAGAAAGACTGGATACCCGAACAAGTGGTTCGAGTATGACAAGTGGTAGCTGGTTCGAGTATGACAAGTGTTGGTTTGTAAAACTATGTCATAGCTATGAGATGTTTCAATTATGGTTGGTGCTTTTAGGAATGCAGTATAGTTCCAGTTTATGACCTATTAACTTATAGCCATGCTTTTCTGCTATTCTTTTTTGTAGCTCTTCGATTTGTTTATTGTGAAACTCAATGATTTCACCGTTTTCAATATTTATCAGATGGTCATGATGTTCTTTTGAAACAATCTCGTAGTACGTTCTGTCTTCGCTGAAATTATGAGCTGTCACTATAGCATTATCTTCAAACAGCTTCATAGTTCGATATACAGTTGCAATACTTACATTGCTGTCAATTGCTTTTGCTCTTTTATGGATTTCTTCAACATCAAGATGTTCTTTTGCTTTTAACAGAACAGAAGCTATAATTTTACGTTGAGAGGTAACTCTGATGTTTCCTTTTTTACACAGCTCCTCAAGAAAATTATCCGTCATTCTCATAATATTTTTCCGTTATATAACATTTTAACGCGGAATAGGTGAAACTTTGTATTTGCCTAAAGCAAGAGGAGGTTTCTTTTCAGCTTTGGCTTTTTCAGCCTTGATTTTTTCAGCTTCGGCTTTTTCTGCCTTGGCTTTTTCTGCCTTGGCTTTTTCAGCTTTGGCTTTTTCAGCTTTGGCTTTTTCAGCTTTGGCTTTTTC
>DAOWDM010000191.1 GCA_030639035.1 Alphaproteobacteria bacterium | reverse complement strand
TTATAGTTTCATTTGCGGTAAAAGCCGCAACTGCTACTGTTATTATTGGTACTACTCCCATCAGTCATTCACCTTCATTTCTGTTGTTACCGAAAGAACCGTGCAGGAAAGAGGTTTATCTCCCTCTATTTTCCATGACGGCTGCATAAAATCTCTTATCCACCCAAAAGCTCTAATACGAACATCGCCAGAATATTCTGACGGAGCAGAATCAAGCACGCCTTCAACTCCCAATCTTTTCAAAAGCACAGGCTTAATTCCTCGACCCGTATCAACTTCCATAGATGAAGTTTTAAGCACTCTGAAAGAGGCCTCTACAAGACGTACGCTTTTAGGAGGTCTAACACTGCCTGCCGCCGTAATCATTGGCGGAAGCGGTGATATTATATGTGTATAAGCCAAACCAACTTGTATATTGCTAACTGGATACGGAAGCGTAATAATTCCATCTGTAACAGTCTGATTAGGTACAACCGCCCCATCAGCCAGCACTTTTACAGTCTTTCCTTCAAGATGAGAAAGCCCCGACCATACGTCTTTTGGAGTTTCATCTTCTCCAGTTATTCCGCAGTCTGTTCCAAAGTCATCATCGAAAATTTCAACAAAAACATTCTCCCCACGTTCAACCAGAACATAAGTGTCACTGCCTATTGTTGCGACGGAAAGGAATTTTCCATCAGTAGAATGTCCTGTCCAAGCTGTAACTTGTTCAGCTCTATAATTCGTTACGGTTGCGATATTACCGTTTTCCATAACAATTGTTAGCAGTCTGCGTTGTGAATCATAATCCTGATCAACAGGGCTATTCATCAAATGCCTAGAGAGCATAGCCAAGTCATTAGCCTGATATGCCTGCTCTACATCAGTGAACAGAAATTCACGAAGCTCCAAGCCGTTTCCTGATATAAACAAAGTCGCTCCGTCTACATCAACTGGCGGAATATACTTATTTACAGCAGAGCCTACCCTAGTTTGACGCTTCAACTGAATAGCCGAAGGAGTCAAAGGGTCGCCTGAAACCATCCATTCCGCACCAGATGTAAACACCTGCAAATGTCTTCCTGAGAAAACCGCTCGAATAGCGTTCACTTGGTCAGATAGAATAGAGAACTCTATAGACTCATCGTCCAAGCCTTCCCCTAAATCGAAATTCATCAAATCCGAAGTTTTAGAAAACCATAAATGGTTAGGCAAATCTCTTGAACCGCCTATTACAAGCCTATCCTGATGATGAGTAACCGAAGCTGCAAAACCATGAACATCTGAAAAACTCTGCTCTTTCCAGTCTTTAGTTGTGCCTGTGCCAGAAAAAGTCTTTTTCACAGAAGCCTGAACTGAAGTTCCTGAAGAATAAGAAGTTATTTCCGCCTCTCCACCTAAAAACCGAACTCGCACCCCTACATGATTAGATGTAAAAACCGAAGCCGAAGAGGTAAGCGTTACAGTTCCAGTTGTAGCACTCGTTTGAATCGTAACGTCCACACCTGCAAACTTGTAATAAGGCTGATTGATGCAGTTGTCTTTTTCAAAAAACTGCCATTCGCTTATTGACCAGTCTGTGTGAGAAGTTCTAGTTATTTTCCTAGGGCTTACGTCAGGGTGAACTACAAGCAAAGAGTCCGCACTTTGAGCCCAATTAATCTGCTTTATTTGCTCTTCCGTCCATGGAACAGCAAAGTTTGCAACATTTTCACCGTCTTTGAAAACATCAACTCGCTGATTTGTAAATACCAGCAAATAAGCCTGTTCTGTGTTGAATTCAAAAGCTATTAAACGCCCTTTTCCCTGAGCGGCACCTATATAACGAAGCCCTGACCGTCTGGAAACTCCTCCTGTCGGGTGAATAAAGACGTTTTTTAGCTTCATAGCTCCGTTTGCATAGGCTTGCAAATCTCCACGCCCAAGCATTTCAGGTGCTAATTCTCCAGCTGAAAAATTGGTTTTAGCACTAAAAAGTCTGCTCATGAACGCACCTCTATCAATGGAAAGTCATCAATAGCCTCAGGGATTCCCTGTTGAGCATCAATGAGTTTTGCCCTTCTAAATTCTTCTTCTGAAATTTTGATAAGAAATTCAGCCCTGCTGGTGCTTTCAGTCAAAGGCAGGCAGAATTCCGCTGCCAGTCTTGAAATAAGCACCTGATCAAAAAATGCAGGAAAAATCATCTCATCAGGTCTGAAAACGTATGTAAGAACTACCTGCGATACGTTTGTATGTAGCTTATTTTCAGCAAGCCGATAATTTGCTCCACGTCCCCGCCCTGCTATTCCTGCTGACATTACACGCAAGAAATCAGTTGGAAGCTGAAACGCAAAGTCAAAATCTGCAACAGGTTCTGCCGTTAATCTAGGCAATGAAGCCTGTGCAAGAGCAAAGCTCCAAGGGTGAGAAGAAATCAAAGCATCTCTGACTGACGGATACAAATTAACCGCAATTTCAGCCTCTGCCGTTCCCTCATCAAAAGATGATATAGTATTAGCCCCAACCTTCAACAAAGCCCGAGAACACAACGCAATACTGCTAAGTGCCATGCTTTTATTCTCCTATTGTATTGAAATTTTTATTACTGTCCTCACACCACACACACGTCATTACCCCCCCCCACCGTCATCCTGAATTTAGTTCAGGATCTCCTTTTTGGTATAAAACGAAGAAAGTAGATACTGAAACAAGTTCAGCATGACGAAGAGGGGGACTAGTAGTGGTAGGAACAATACAATTAATCCGTATCAGTTCCGCCAATACCTGTCATATCGTCCACATCAACAACACCGTTGTCGTTGCTTGAAATCAGCATTAGTCCTGTTGCAGGAGTTCCTGCTGTGTCTGCATTAGCGATAACAATATCCCCAACTCGGACAACGTCTGATGCGTTGTTGAAATACCCTGAGGTATCAACGGTTGCAGCAGTATCGGTTGTAACGTAATGCCATAGAGTGAAACCGTTTGCGTAACTAAGCACACTCAAATTATTGTTTGAAAAAGCCATATTTTTATTCTCCTATTAGCTAATAGCTGCGTCATCATCGACTTTAATCTTAACGATACCTGTTGCATCGATAAGAGAAGCACCTTGACTCATTGAATTGTTAACGAAATGAGCTGCGTGATCACCATGCCATGTAACATCAGTTTTCACGTCCTGCCCTGAAGCATGACCTACAGCCGTTTTGTGATAGATGAAACAGTCTCGATTATCCGTATCAGCCAAAGGCAAACCAGTATGTAAAATCCATACTATACCAAGCCATTTACGGCTTTCAGTACCTTTGAGCCATGGGTATTCTTCCCCGATAAAGCCAGAATCTGAAAACTCAGAAATGTTAAGAAGTTCATTCCATTGATGAGCTCCAACAATACCAAAACGCTGTCCGTCATCAGGAACATCTACATTGTTGAGTTTCTCAAAAGCTGAAAGAATCAAGCCTTTTGTAAGACCTGTAGAATAGTCGCCAACTGTCTCTGTAGCATCTGCTAGACCGTCAATAATCAGGTCGTCCGTTTTTCTGCCCAAAGCATAAGCTCCAGCACTTGCAATTACACGGCGTTCATCAAGGCTGACTTTTAACTCGTCCAAAGCATCAACCCAATCGCCTGCATAATAATCATATAGCGAACACTCAACAGGAGTGTGGTCAATACTCATCACAGGCACAAGACCATGCCTTGCCTTAACGCTTGCAGTTCCTTTGCCTACTTTCTGAAAAGTAGTTGAAGAGCCTTTTACGTTGTTTTTAGAACGAACTGTTCCTCTTAGTTTTGAGCCCATCTGCTGATATGCAATATGAACTTCTGCTTCAAACTGTTTTACAAATGATTGATCTACTGTAGTGGACATTATGTCCCCTCCCTTTGTTTGTTAAAAATTTATAGTTTTTGAAAAAACATTGCCTGTAGTTGTGGATAAGGTCATATCCGCCACAAACAATGTGCATATACAAAGGGTCGGATTTTCCGATTGTCCTTAAATTACCCCTCCACCAACTCCACCGTCATTCTGAGGGCTTTAGCCCGTGAGAATCTCTTATGCGAGATATTCACGTCGCTTTGCTCCTCAATATGACGGCAGAGAGTTTGTTGTCTCCACCAACCACGCTGTCATCCTGAATTCATTTCAGGATCTCCTTTTTTGGTGGAAAAAGAAGAAAAGTGGATACTGAAACAAGTTCAGCATGACGGTAGTGGTGTGGTAACAGCGGAGTTAAACGATTTTTTCTACTTATAAAGCCGTTTAAATCCTGCCGTTACCTTCGCAACATAAGCAGGGTCGCCGTCTCTCCAGTATTTGGCATCTTTCATCATGCCTTTAAGCTGTTGTTCATTTAACAGCCCGTCTGTTGGCTGACTTCCTCCGTTAATGCTTGGTTCTTCTGAGGTCATCATTTTGTGAAGCGTTATTACTCCTTCATATGAAGAACTAAGAGCTTCTAAAATGTTTTCCGACAGGTTCTTCTGTCCCCAAGCATTAAGCTGTCTTGAAACCTGCTCCCATTTTTCTTTACTGCCGAAATGATTTACAAGTTTTTCAATCTGATTATTAGTGTCATATTCAGCTGCAATATTTTCAATTACAGGCATAAGTTTTTCAGCCGCCAAGTCATAAACAAGCTGTACCTGTTCAGGAGTAAAACCTGCTTTGTGAAGCATTTCATTTACTTCTTTATCTTCCTCAAGCTTCTCATGGCTTATTTCAATAGAGTAATCTTCAGCCTTTTCAGGCACTTTAGGCATAGAAACCATAGAACCTAATTTCTTTTCAAGTTCTTGATATGATTTAAGCAATGATTCAATCCGAACTGAACCGACCTCATTATCCCAAAATTTTTCAGGTACGTTCTCAGGTTTCTGAGTAATATTTTCGTTATTCATAAGTTTTTTCTCCTTTTGGTTATTTTTTGTTTTTTAATGACTACCACAAATCGTCATTCTCAAGCCGTAGGCTTGGGAATCCAGTCCTTTTTCTGTTTAGTAAGTCTGGATTCCCAGCCCTTTGGGCTGAGAATGACAACGAAGTGAATTCAGACACTAACGTTTCACCTTAACTTTTCCCTTTTTCAATCAGCATTGAAATATGGGAAACAAGGCATCGCTGTCCTTCTAAATGCCGTAGGACTTCTGCATTGACTTCAGGTGATAAGCAACGCCCTGACGTTATAGACTTTAAGTATGAAAGAGCTTTCTCGCCGTCTCTGCTGGAAAAACACCTTGCAAAACTGACAGTTACATCTTTCTCATCAGGATTTTTTTCCTCCTCAGAAGTTCCATTTATCCACGACCAGCCTGATTCAAACATTTTCACCTCCTGTTTCGTTTATGAGTTCGGAAGGAACTCCTAAAATCCGCCCTAGCCAACGAGCAGCAGCACCTGAATTTATGGTTTTTGCAGCTTCCTCCCCCATTTTCGATACCGTATCAAGCCACATGACAATATTATTTGCGTCCTGTCTTGACTGCTGCAATGCAAGAGGTGACTTGTACTGAAGTTCAACCATTCGACCATCGACTATTAAATCAGGAATTTCACCACGCCTCCGCAAAATAGCAACCGCCCTCAACACCAGAGGAGTAAGCAGTTCTGACTGAAGCCGTCCGTAAGTAGCCCCCAGAATCCGCCCGACTTCCGCAGAACGTTCTAAAACTTCCGTTGCAGACATTGCAGGAGCATTTGTCTGTGCAAGACGGTCAACAAGCATTGCATGACGGATACGGCTTCTTAAATCATCAAGCACAATTTCAGAAATATCAAAACGCCCTGGAGCTTCAAGAGGAGTAAGTCCTTTTGAACCAACAGCCTTTGGAATTATCGAACCTGGAACAAGCTTAATATTTGCAGGATTCAGCACTCCGTCATCGTCCGCCTGCCAAATTCCAGTTACTGCAATAGTTGCATTCTTCAAAACAAGCTCTACAACTTTGTTGGCAGTTTTTATATCAGGCAGAGACTTCATTACAGGCGACCTGCCGTAAATCTCACCGGGAGCTTTAAGCCAGCGGAAATTTATAAACGGTGAGTTGTCAAAAACTCCCTCTTTCAAAATTACCGCATCTTCTTCAATAAAAGCCGTATATGAAAAGCCGTTCTGCCCTGTTTCTGTCATTCTAGGAACAACAGCTTCAATAACAACAACCCTGTAATCAGGTTCTTTTTTCATTCTCGCTAGAAGTTCTGGCGGAAGTTCTGCTGCTGGAAAACGAACTTTTAATATTTCCAAAGTTATTTCTGTACGCCTAAAAGTCGTATCAATCCGCCCTCCAGCACCTTCTTCAACAGCTAATTCTGACAAAGGAACTGCCGTAAAACGAAAAGCACTAGACTCACCCAAAGGAGACTCTTCAAAAAGCAATGAAGCAGTTCCTACCGTTACCAAGTCTAAAAAACACTGGTGCATCTCAACCGCAAAATTTGAACGGTCAAAATTAGAGCGTAAAATATCCCCTGCCTTGTCCAGCATTTCACCTGCTTCATCTCGCTCTTCAGGAGATAAATCAGAGCCAGCCGTCAGCCCAAACCACCTAGCCCAAGGCGGTGTCAACTGAGACAAAAGGCTTGCCGAAAGCTGATCAACCGCATCAGGAGCAGTACCGTCAAATAATTTATCGGTCTTTTTTCCTCCGATTGATTCAGACGAAAGAACACCACCCCTTTGTGGCAGAGCGTATTCATAACATTCACGCCAATGACTTTCCCATGATGAGCGTCTTTCTTTGGCTTTGTTATATCTTCTGATAAGGACTTCAATTTTCTCGTCCATACGACAGATTCTCCAAATAAAAAATTTCCATAAAAAAAGCTGAAAGGTTTCCCTCCCAGCTTTCTATTGTTGTTGCGAACTCCACTTACGTCATTCTGTCAAACTCCACTGTCATCCTGAACTTGATTCAGGATCCATTTTCACTCACATCTAAAAAAGATAGATTCTGAATTAAATTCAGAATGACAGTGAAGGAAAGAGCAAAAGTAAAAACAAAAAACGTTTTAGACGCAATTGTCCCGTTCGATGAATTATTAGTATCTCATTTATTTCCAAATGTCAAGGACTTTTTTCCGTTTTCTTTCTTTTTTAGGAATAAATACAACTTATACGGGGAATATATGCCTCTCTTGTGGATACCAAGAACTCTCTTAACTGCTTCTACGCAAGAAAAAAAGCCAAATGGAGCAGAATAATAAACAGCTGTTTTAATTTCTGTTTCCACTACAGTCATTCCTTTAGATTTATACCAAGAAATCAAATCAAACCCCTCTGAAACGGATAGAATCGCAATTTCTGTGCGGTGAGCCATTGGATCAACAATCACCCACTGCCCATTATCATACAAAGAAACAAAGCAATGTTTGAAACCAGATTTTAGCATTTTCAACCACCACAGATTTGTTTCTCCGCTAAAAACAACAAATACTTTCTGCCAGCCTTTATATGTTGCGATATTATCCATTACAGCAACATTCTTTTTTGTCGGAGTATGGTTGAAAGCAAGTTCAGTGCTTCTTTCCACCAGCCCGATTCTTTTTTCTGCTCTGAAACTCTATCATCTGGCGGAGTCGATAAATAGCCAAATTTCAACAGTGTTTTTAAATGATATTTCCGCAAACGACCAGCTATAAGCAAAGACTTTACAGCTTTGTATATATCATCTGCATCACAAGGACGTGCTGCAATATTATCATTTCCTGAAAGCCTTGCTCCTGAATCACGAAGTATTTGAGAACGACAATACCAAAACCACGCTTCTTCTGAATTTTCGAACAAAGCAACTTGAGTTTCTGCTATTGGACGAGGACATATTTTTCTACCTGACATTTTTCACCTTTCAATCTAAACGAATAATAGAAACAACGTTCTATGCTTGGTAGCAAGGAATGTCAACCTTTATTTAAGTATATTTTCCTATTGCATAATTTTACTTCCTATGTATTATACTAGTTAAGGTAGAAAATCTTAATAAAGGAATTTACCAATGAAACATTCTGAGATATGGAAAGCCATTGACAAACTCGCTGAAATCAAGGGAGTTTCCCCCTCTTCTCTTGCAAAAAAAGCTGGGCTTGACCCAACTGCATTTAATAAAAGCAAGCGATTCAGTTCCGAGGGGCGTAAACGGTGGCCGTCCATGGAAAGCATTAACAAGCTTCTACGTTCGGCTGAAATGTCAATATTTGAATTCGCAAGTTATGCTGAAGAAGGACAATATACAGGACCAGCTCATACTATTCCGCTGATTGGTTTCGCTCAGGCTGGAAACGATGGGTATTTTGATGACGCTGGTTATCCTGCAGGAAGTGAAGGCTGGGACGGCATAGATTTTCCTGATGTCAAAGACCCGAATGCTTACGCCCTTGAAGTAAGCGGAAGCAGTATGGAACCTGCATATCGAGACGGAGACAGGCTTCTTATTTCCCCTGAAAGCTCCATAAGACGTGGCGATAGAGTTGTGGTTAGAACTTCTGAAGGCGAAGTTATGGTCAAAGAACTGCGGCGTGAAACAGCTATGCAAATAGAATTAAAATCCTTAAATCCTGAACACCCTGACCGCACTATTCCAAAAGAAAAAGTCATGTGGATTGCAAGAGTTCTATGGGTGAGCCAGTAAAATGATAGAAAAAAATCAAAAACATACAGTGTATTGCAGCAAATGGGCTAAACGGACTTTTTTCAATTCTTCATTGCTACACAACACCAGTGGTTTAAGCTCTTTTTTCTGCAAACTTTCGGAAGAAACTAGAAATGAAACAGCTATTTTGCGAGAAAAACTTTCCAGCTTAGAAGCATTGCAAAGCCTCCGCTTGAAAAAGCTTTCTTCTCGTCTTAAAAGCTACAGAAATCAAGGTATTTTCTGGCATAAATGAGGTTTTTACATTTTTAGCCTCATAACACGAAAAACAAACTTGACCAGAGCAGTTAGAAACAGTTTATATTATAAGCTAAAATTAAAACTAAATTATCTGTGAAATAAAAAACATGAGAAAAAGAATAAGCATTTTACCAAAAGAAAATAAGCCAATACTTAACAGGCGAAGCCTTCATCATGTAAACACTTGGATTTTTGATTTAGATAGGACTCTATATTCAGCGGAATCTGATTTGTTTGCACAGATTGAACAGCGTATGTGTGCTTTTATAATGACAATGTGTCATATGGAGCGTGAAGAAGCATGGAGCTTACAAAAAAAATGCTATCTTGAATATGGAACGACTCTAAAAGGTCTTATTGAAACTGGGGAGCTGGAAAGAAACGGCTTAATTCCTGATGATTTTTTAAGATACGTCCACGATATAGATTATAGCAGCTTGAAAAAGAATGTAGCTTTGGACGATGTTTTAGGAAAAATTCCATGTCGTAAGGTAATTTTTACAAACGGCACTTCCAGACACGCTGCTCGTGCTACCGAAGCTTTAGGCATCAAGCATCATTTTGATGATATTTTTGATATTCATGCTTGTAATTATATGTCAAAACCTTCTTTAGAATCATACAGACTTATGCTTGAGCACTTAAAAATCGACCCTGAAAAGGCTGCTTTTTTTGAAGATAGTTATGAAAATCTTCCAATAGCGGCAGGCATGGGAATGGTTACAATATGGCTTAGGCACAAAGACGATAAAACTCCACTGGAAACAGTTAATCCTAAATATTGTCATTATGTTATTGAAGATTTAACTGGCTGGCTTAGGCAAATGGTTAAGATTTTCAAGGAAATTATTTAATATCGAGAAAATATTATGAAAAAACCTGTTATTGTTATATCTCAACAACTCCCAGAAATAGTAGAAGCACGTTTTATGCGTGATTATGATGCAAGACTCAACCCAAGTATCAAATTGTATGATAAAGAAAAACTTTTACAATTATGCAAAGGTGCAGACGGTATAGCTGTTTCTATTGGAGATAAAATAGACGCTGATTTTATTGAAAGACTGCCTGAAAGTGTACATATTATTTCTGCTTTTTCGGCAGGCTTTGAACATATTGATATTAAAGCTGCATCAATGAGAAAAATTGCTGTTACAAACACCCCTGAAATTCTTACAAATGCTACAGCAGACATAGCTATGTTGCTTTTACTAGGAGCTGCCCGCCGTGCTGTTGAAGGCGATAAAATGGTTAGAAGCGGAGAATGGACAGGCTGGAATCCGACTCAGTTATTGGGAGTTCAAGTTACAGGAAAACGCCTTGGTATTCTTGGCATGGGAAGCATAGGACAGGCTGTTGCAAAACGAGCAAGAGCTTTTGACATGACAATTCACTATCACAACCGCCACCGTTTGCCTCCTGAATTAGAGCTTGGAGCAGTATGGCATGAGACAGCAGAAAGTCTTTTGTATAAAAGCGATTTCTTGTCTCTGCATTGTCCTGCTACACCTGAAACGGTTGGTTTCCTTGATGAAAAACATATCTCTATGCTGCCTGACAGGGCTGTTGTAATAAATACATCTCGTGGAACAGTCGTCAAAGATGATGATTTGATAGCTGCATTAAAATCAGGAAAATTAGCTGCTGCTGGGCTTGATGTTTATGACGGAGAACCTAATTTAAATCCTGAGTACAGAAAACTTTTGAACTGTTTTCTACTGCCTCATATTGGCAGTGCCTCAACAGAAACCAGAAATGCAATGGGTTTCCTCATAGCCGATAATTTCGACGCTTTTTTTGCAGGAAACCCCCTGTTAACTCCAGTTAATTAGAAGAGAAAAAAAGCCGTCATTCTGAACTTGTTTCAGAATCTACTTTCTTCTTTTACCACCAAAAAAGGAGATCCTGAACTAAATTCAGAATGACGGTGAAATAATAATAAGGAATTAAAATTTTATGACTGAATTACAGCAAATAATTGATAAAGCATGGGAAAACCGTGAGAGTATTACTACTAGCACAAAAGGTGAAATCCGAGAATCTATTGAACAGACTTTGTCTTTGCTTGATTGTGGAAAACTGCGAGTCGCTGAAAAATCAGGTTCTTCATGGACTGTCAATCAATGGGCTAAAAAAGCTGTTCTGCTGTGGTTCAGACTAAATGACATGGCTCTTATAGGTGGAGGTCAAAAAGACGGTGGAAAAGAATCTTTTTGGTTTGATAAAATACCATCTAAATTCTCTGGCTGGACTGAACAGGACTTTAAAAGCAAAGGTTTCAGGGCTGTTCCAAACTGCACCGTCCGCTATTCTGCTTTTATTGCTCCTAATGTAGTTATAATGCCGAGTTTTGTAAATCTTGGTGCTTATATCGATAGCGGAACGATGATTGATTCATGGGTAACTCTTGGTTCATGTGCTCAAATCGGCAAAAATGTCCATATTTCCAGCAATGTCTGCATAGGCGGAGTTCTTGAACCTCTGCAAGCCGACCCCGTAATAATCGAGGACAACTGCTTTATCGGCACAGGCTCACAAGTTGTCGAGGGCGTTATCATAGAAAAAGGCTCGGTCATTTCCATGGGAACAAGCATCGGAGCTTCTACTAAAATAATCGACCGTAATACAGGTGAAGTTTTTATAGGAAGAGTTCCGCCATATTCTGTTGTTGTTTCTGGAAACATTGCAGGCAAACCTTTACCAAACGGTAGCCCTAGCCCTTCAACATATTGTGCTGTTATTGTAAAACGTGTTGACAAGCAAACACGTTCTAAAGTCTCAATCAATGACCTTTTGCGTGAATAGGCTATCTCAATGACTCAACAAATAAATACAATAGAGCTTTTACAAAAGCTAGTTCAGTGTCCAAGTGTTACTCCAAAGGACTGCGGAGCTTTGGACGTCCTTGGTGATGTTCTTTCTTCTTTAGGCTTTACTTGTCATAAGCTGGTATTTTCTGATGAAGGAACTCCTGATGTAAGCAATCTTTATGCTCGTCTTGGAACAAAATCCCCGAATTTTTGCTTTGCAGGGCATACGGACGTTGTTCCTGTTGGTGATGGCTGGACGGTTGAGCCGTTTGCTGGAGAAATAAAAGACGGCAAAATATACGGCAGAGGTACAGAAGACATGAAAGGCGGCGTTGCCTGTTTTGCAGCTGCCGTATCAGCTTTTCTAAAAGAACACAAAAACTTTGACGGTTCTATAAGCTTTCTTATAACTGGAGACGAAGAAGGTGTGGCTATAAACGGCACAAAAAAAGTCTTGGAATGGCTTGATGAAAAAGATGAAAAATTAGACGTTTGTATTGTAGGCGAGCCAAGCAATCCCGATTTTATGGGACAAGAGATAAAAATTGGAAGACGAGGAAGCTTAAACGGCAGTTTAACTGTATATGGAACTCAAGGGCATGTAGCAAAACCTCATCTTGCTGATAATCCTATTCCTCGTTTGTTAAATATTTTGTCTGCTCTTGATAAAAAGACTCTTGATAATGGAACAGAACATTTTCAGCCTTCCAATCTTGAAATAACGACTATTGATGTAGGCAATGCTACAGAAAATCTTATTCCAGCACAGGCAAGTGCAAAATTTAACATTCGTTTTTGTGATGTTCATACCTCTGAAACCTTAAAACAATTGATAAAAAATATAATTAATAAAGCCAATAATAATCAGGGGAAATATGACCTTGAGTTAATTTCAAGCGGTGATGCGTTTTTATCTCATGTAGGTGCTTTTCATAAAATAGTATCTGAAGCAGTTAATGAAATTATGGGCAAACCTCCTCAATCCGATACATCAGGAGGCATTTCCGATGCTCGTTTTATAAAGAATTACTGCAAGGAAGTTCTGGAGTTTGGACTGGTTGCACTTACCATGCACAAAGCTGATGAGAACGTTCCTCTTAAAGACATTGAAAATTTAACAAAAATATATAAGCTAATACTGGAAAAATATTTTAAGGAGAAAAAATAATGCTAACACGCAGGGAAACTGCTGGCATTATTTACGGTCTGTTTCGATTGCTTCGTCTGAAAACTGACGGTATTGATTATATGGACACCTCAAGAAAAGGCTTTGCTAAGTCCTTTTTTGCAGCTGTATTTGTTTTTCCTATATATTTGCTGCAAATAAGTTTTATTTATGAAAAACAATCCATTGATTTTGATAATTTAAACTTTCTTATTTTACATCTTGTTTCCTATATAATCGGCTGGACTCTGTGGCCAGTAATTATGATTTATCTAGTGCGGAAAATTGATGCTGAAAAATGTTTTTTCAGGTATGTAGTTTCTTATAATTGGCTGCGTCTGCTGGAAAACATAGTGATTATTCCTATACTAATCAGCTTTATGGCACAAAACAGCAATTTCATTATTTTATGCGGAGTTGTTGTCAGCCTCTTTTTTGTTTTTTATGAGTGGTTTATAACCAAAACAGCATTAAAAACAACACCTGCAGTAGCCGCTAGCATAGTTTTCCTAAACATTCTAGTCCATGCCCTATTTAATGATATAGTTTCGGCTATGTCATAAAGCATAACTCAAGCAAAAGAACGGTTTTTTATCGGCGAAGTATGTCCATGGCAGCATTAAGCTGACTCATATGAAGATGTCCGCCGTATCCGCTGTCTGGGTGATATATCATTGCAAGCACTCTATAACGAGAACGCAGAGTCTTTTTATCTATAACCGTTCCTGATGGGAATCCCATTATATACATAGCATCACGCCGATTTTTAACTCCTCCAGTTAAATGCTTGAATGACAACACTGAAATAATGCTTTTCAGGCGTTTGATTTCTTCTATTACTTCTTCTGAAATTACAGGTTCAGGAGGAGGCAGTTCAAGAGGCGGAACATTTTTATCTTTTACTTCAAGGATAAGCTCTCCCCTGTCTATTTCCAACGCCAAAGCCAGAGTCCGCCTGATAAATGAAACATCGAAACCTGCTGCCATTCTTAACTGAAGCCGTGGCTTGCGTTTCCAGTAACGCCCCTTTGCAGCACCAGATTTCAGCATAACTTTTTCTCTGTCGCCTGCCTCTGGTTCTCCTGAATCATGGCTGTTTTCAATTGTTTTTGGGTGAACTAGCAGCATTACAGAACGAGCAATATCCCCTGCATTAACTTTTCGTCTGCTTGCTAATTCCAGAACTGCATCTCTAAAATATGATGAACATGTAATGGTATATGATTTTTTTTGTGTATTACTCATAGCTTGAAAACTCGTAATCTGTTATTGATAGCATTAAACACTTGTTAAGCCATATCAGGCAATGACAAAAAATATTTTTATGAATGGAACAAAGATGTCAAGAAAAGGCAAGGGCTGTGTAGCGGCAGGAAATAAAATAACAACAGAAGCTGCAGCAGAAATATTAGAAGACGGTGGAAATGCTTTTGATGCTGTTCTTGCTGGACTTACAGCTGCGTATGTTGCTGAACCTTCTGTATGCTCTCCTGGTGGCGGAGGTTTTCTTCTTGCATCTCCATCAGATGGAAAAGCAAAGCTTTTTGACTTTTTTTGCCAAACTCCTAAATATCCACGTTCTATAGATGAACTTGAGTTCAAATCAATTAATGTTGACTTTGGCGTAAAATTTCAAGAATTCCATATAGGCATGGGATCTGTAGCTGTTCCAGGAATAGTCGCAGGAATATTCGCTATTCATAAAGACCTTTGTTCTATGCCTTTGTCCCGCATTTTCGAGCCTGCTATACGGCACGCAAGAAAAGGCGTGCAAACAGCCGAGCTTACATCACATTTTCTTGACCTACTAAAACCTATCTATCTATGGACAGATGGAGCAAGAAAGCTCTTCAATAGCAGAGAAAAGCAAGATAAGTGTCTTCAAGCAGGAGAGATTCTTCGTATGTCAAAATATGCTGATATGCTGGAAGCTTTGTCTCGTGAAGGAGCAGACCTTTTTTATAAAGGTGAAATTGCAGACAGTATTGTTAAATGCTCGAAAGAATTTGGTGGCTCTATTACGCATGAAGACCTTGCAGATTATCAAGTAATATCCAGAAAACCTTTGGAAGGAAGCTTTTTAAACTCAACATTTTTGACTAATCCAGTTCCTTCATCTGGAGGAACTCTGATTTCTTTTAGTCTTGAACTGTTGAAAAAAAGCCTTTCTGAAGAAGATAAAAACATCAAAAACATATCTTGGATGAAAAAACTTTCAACTGTTATGGAACTAACTAACAGGGCTCGTATGGAGACAGGTTTTGTTGATGACTGCTCTGAAGAACAAGTAGCAAAACTGCTGTCAAAAGAACTTTTGAGCGAATATTACAGTCAAATGCATGGGCGAGCAAAAAAAATAGGCGGAACAACTCATATAAGCGTTATTGATGCTAATGGTTCAGCTGCTTCCATGACTCATTCTAATGGTGAAGGCTGTGGTCATATCGTTCCAAATACTGATATGATGCTTAACAATATGCTTGGAGAAGAAGACCTAAGCCCTCGTGGTTTTTTCCAATGGAAACCAGACACACGACTTACATCTATGATGTCCCCAACTATTGTAACAAGCGAAGACGGCATTCGCATAGCTCTTGGAACAGGAGGGGCAAACCGTATCCGCAGTGCCGTTCTTCAAGTCATGCTTAATGTTGTGTGGTTTAATATGAGTCTTCATGATGCTGTAAATGCTCCACGTGTTCATAAAGAACGAGACGTTTCTTTTGATGCTTCTTTAGATATTGAACGTGGATTTAATGAAGAAATTATCAATCGTCTGTCAGAAACTTTCCCCAAACATACATTGTGGACTGAACATTCTATGTTTTTTGGCGGAGTTCATTCCGTATCTATGAACATGAACACAGGCGAGTTCTGTGGCGTCGGAGACCCTCGCCGAGGAGGAGCGTCTATTATTGTTGATTAGACTCCTTTGACAATCTCGGTCAAAGTAACGCCTATTTTATCTTTTTCTGTAACTACTACATCGCCACGAGCGATTAAAATATCGTTGACAAACATTTCAACAGGTTCATCTGTTTTACGGTTCAGCTCTACAACTGCACCACGCCCAAGCTTTAAAAGCTGATGTACCTTTAATTCTGCTGTACCAAGCACAACAGAAACCTCTATTCCTATATCGTAAATTGCAGGGTTTCCAAAATTCTCTTCAATTGCTGTATTATTTTCAGACATATGTACGCTCAACTGTTTTTTAAATTAATGAATTAATTATAAAGATAAAAAGTTAACATTAAAGGATAAGTTTATTTATAAACTGAATAATGTTCTAATAAATGTCAAAATTCAAGATATGGAAAAATCATGAACGAAGTGTATTTAAAAGCTCCATCATTAAAACCATGGAAACCAGACCATTCACGAAAAAGCCTTTGTATGCTTATGAGTGGAGGTGTTGACAGCAGTGTTGCTGCTTTTCTGCTGAAAAAAGCAGGCTGGAATGTTCTAGGGCTTACAATGCTGCTTCCAATGTCTTCATCTGAGGAACAAGAACCTGTATCTATTTGCAAAACATTGGATATACCGCACTATTTTCTTGATGTAGCAGAATTTTTTAAAAACAATGTAATCCGCCCTTTTGAAAAAGACTACATGGAAGGAAAGACTCCAAGCCCATGTGTTGACTGCAACAAAGCTATAAAGTTTGGCATTGTTAAAGAATACATTAAAAATCATTTTGGTATTGATAATATAGCTACAGGTCATTATATCCGCATTATACATGAGGGCGATAATACTTATCTTGCAAAAGCTGTTAATCATGCAAAAGATCAAAGCTATTTTCTTTACTGCATCAACAAAGAGCATCTAAATAATCTTTATTTTCCGCTTGGAGACTTATCTAAAGATGAGGTTCGTGAAATAGCTCGCAAAGAAAATTTTTCCTCGTCAAATCGCCCTGAAAGTATGGAGCTGTGCTTTGCAGAAGAAGGAGATTACAGAAAAGCCTTATCATGTTCAGACAAATCATCAGGTTCGATTCTAGATACAGAAGGAAATGTAATAGGTCAGCATAACGGCATATGGAATTATACTATTGGTCAAAGAAAAGGCTTAGGAATCTCAGCACCAGAACCGCTATTTGTTCTTTCTATTATTCCTGAGAAAAATATAATTATAGCGGGTTCTAGGTCGCAGGCTTACTGCACAAATGTTTCAGCTTATAAAATAAATATCTTACAGCCAAAAGCCTACAAGCCTGAAACAGTCTTACATGGCAAAATTCGTTCAACAGGAAACACGCAGCTATGCCGTATTAAAACTGCTGATGAGGAAAATTTATTAGTTGAATTTTTAGAACCAGTTTTTGCTCCTGCTTCAGGACAACATCTTGTTTTATATGATGACTTTGAAAGAATAGTTGCAGGCGGAACAATATGTTAATAATATTTTATACCTTTAATTTATAATATAGATAATAACACGATGGCGAAGAAAGGGCTTTGATATGGGATTGCTGGACTTTAGTGGCAAAAAACCACCAAAACCAATTCCTGTAAAATGGAAAGGGAGTGCAAAGGGCAATCCATTGCGACTCTTGCATGTAAGAACGAAAAAGGCAGGACTTGATGGTGTTGGCGGTGTTTTTCTCATCTGGCATCTTGGAGTTCAGCCAAACTGGGTCTACATAGGAGCTGCCGAAGATGTTGGCGATACTATTGAAGAAATCAAAGACAACCTAGAAATCACAGATTACGAAAGACGTGGCGGTCTTTATATGATGTGGGCTCCATTTAAAAAGGAATACTGGAGCGGAGTCGTTCTTTTTCTGCGAGACGAGCTGAAACCTGAAGTGGAAAGCTGTTCTGTTGATTTTACAATTGATGAAAAAGCTCCACTAATCCCTGTGTTGCCTCCATTTCTTTTTAAGAAACAGTCTTTAAGTTAAAAATTCTTCTAGCTCTTCCAAGGTTTCTGCATCTATTACTGTTTTTGAAGAGCCAAAGTCAAAGCCTGCTCTGCTCATAGCGGCCATATCTTTGTTTCTTTTTTCTTTTCTTACTTCTTTTGACTGGCGAAAAGCTCCAAAACGACGGCGTTTTGCATATTTCACTGCGACTCTCATATCTACATTATCTGTTACACTAACGAAAAGGCTTAATGCTGTTTCAATAGTTTCGTCAGGAACTCCTTTGCTTTTCAGCTTGGCTTTCATTTTATAAATAGAAGTTCCTTTTTGAAACATGCTTCTTATTTGATTTTCCGAGTATCTCTCATCATTTACAAAATCAAACTGCATCATTTTTTTAATGACGTCTTCTGCCCATTCAACAGCTTCATCTTTATCTATTTCATGCACTAATGCTGATTTATCTATACGCCTGATTAAAACACGCCTTAGGCTTTCGACCGAACTTTCATATCTTTGAAGATAATAAACAGCAATATTATAAAGTCTTTTCGGAGTAATCTTTTTAGGTTTTTTTTGTTGTTCAGCCATTTCAGTCAACTGTTATGCAGACCAGATTGAGTTTTCTTTTTGCTTCACTGCGTCTGCTCTGAACCTGTATATTTTTAACGTTGATGACCAATAATCAGAAGGGAAACCAGCTTTTAATTTAAGATGAGCGAGGAAGTCTCTTTTTTCTGGAAGCTGCTCCCATACTATAGGTAAAAACAGCCCTCGTTTGCCTTTGTCTTCTATAACAAGTCCGTCAATCTCAGGTTTTATCTGCTCCAAGAGATTAGCTTCATCTGTGAAAGTCATTGGTTCTGGTTTTGTCAGAATGGAAATTGACAGTTCTAGCCCATCAAGTTCATTTTCTGTAAGAGGGCTAAATCTAGGGTCTCTAAACGCTGCATTATATGCGTTTTCAGCTATATCTTCGACAAGACTTCTCCATGCTTCGACTGTACCAATACAGCCTCGCAATTCACCATTTAATTTAAGAGTTACAAAAGAAGCTCCGTTTTCCTGAAGTTCTTTAGTATAATCTTCTGCCTTAACTGGCAATGGTGTTCCATTTTTCAAACCATGCAGAACAGATGCAGCAGCAAGCTTTAATAATGTTTCTCCAAATGAAACAGTTAGTTTGTTATTCATCTTTTTATTTATCCGTTATTTTTCTAAGAAAGCCCATGCACCGTAACCTACCACACGATTTTTTGAACCTGAAGTATCTCCTGAGTTTTTTACCTCCAGAGTTTCAACCTGCATTTTTTTAGCCTTTGCTATAGTCAACATTCCTTTAAGCGGAACATAACCGCATGCTTGTTCTTGCTCGATTGAATCTATATCAAGATTTTCAATTGCTGTCTTTGTTTTGTTATCCAGAATGCAGGCTTCATTGTATGGAAGATAATGAGACAAGTCTGTACTAATTACAATAAGTGTATCTTTTTTCCCCCATACAGTTTCCAGTAAAGTCTCAACATCTGTCGGTGAAGCGTTTCCCGTTATAACAGGAATAAGCTTGAAATCATCTAGTGCTTCTTTGAGAAAAGGCAGCTGCACTTCTAGTGAATGCTCGCTTTTATGAGCCTCTTCAAGATAGTCTACTAATGGCAAAGCAAGTAATTGCTCATTCATTTCTTTATCTATTTCAACATTACCAAGTGGAGTTTCATATGCAGATGCTTTTGTCAAAGCCATTCCATTAAAACCAATTTTATGAGAAGGAGCAAGAATCACTACTTTCTTAATAGATTTACGCCCTGATTTCAAAAGCTTATAAGCACTAGCCGCCACTCCTGCTGAATACTCATATCCTGCATGAGGAACTATTATAGCTTTAGGAACAGGCAAAGACACAGAAGGAGTTTCTTCAATATACCTTTGTATATCTTTGCTAAGTATTTCTGGCTCAGATGGATAAAACGCTCCTGCAACTGCAGTCGTTCTTACAAATTCCATAATGTTTGCTCCAATATTTTTTTATGGTCTTTATACACTGTACCTGTAATAGTTGATTTAGAAAGCCTTAAACTGTTTTTTAATGATTTTTTTTGGATAAGAGTTATGAGTTTTACTGCACGTTATTGGAAAAAGCTGGATAATGGTGAGGTTGAATGCAATCTTTGCCCTCGTAAATGCAAAATAAAAGAAGGGCAGCGAGGTTTATGTTTTGTAAGAAAATGCGAAGACGGAAAGCTGATTCTTGATACTTATGGCAAATCATCAGGTTTCTGCATTGACCCGATAGAGAAAAAACCACTAAATCATTTCCTGCCTAATACTTCAATTCTTTCTTTTGGAACAGCAGGCTGCAATCTTACCTGTAAATTCTGCCAGAATTGGGATATTTCAAAAGCAAAAGAAACTGACCGTTTAAATAATATTGCTTCTCCAAAAGACATCGCTGAAATGGCAAAAAAAGCAGGCTGCCGCTCTGTAGCATTTACTTATAACGAGCCAGTTATTTTTCTTGAATATGCTGTTGATACAGCAAAAGAATGTCATAAATTAGGAATAAAAACGGTAGCTGTAACTGCTGGTTATATTCAGCCTGAACCATGCAGAGAGTTCTTTTCTTATATGGACGCAGCTAACATAGACTTAAAAGCTTTTACCGATGATTTTTACGTCCGAATGTGTTCTATAAATCTTGAACCTGTATTAGACACCTTAAAGTATGTAAAGAATGAAACCGATGTTTGGCTAGAAATAACTAATCTGATAATTCCTGATGAAAACGACTCAGAAACAGAAATTGATGAGATGACAAAATGGATAGTAAAAGAACTAGGGCAAGATGTTCCTGTCCATTTTTCAGCTTTCCACCCAGCCTATAAAGTTATGGATAAGCCCAGAACTCCAGCTTCTACACTTACAAAAGCACGAGAAATCGCAAAAAACAACGGAATCAGGCACGTTTATACAGGCAACGTTTACGACACAAAAAACGCCTCAACATACTGCCATAAATGCGGTGAACTGCTTATAGAACGTGTCTTGTACAAGATAGGAAAAACTAACATCACAAATGACGGAAAATGCAAAAAGTGCGGAACAAAATGCGTCGGAGTGTTTGAAGGAACAATATAAAAGGCTTTAAAAAATGAAAATCTCATTCGTTAACAAAAACAAAGAACTGAACGACACAGGAGCTATTGCTGTAAGCGTATTCAAAGGAAACATTCTTTCAGATACAGCTAAAAAACTTGATGAAAAAACAGGCGGAGCTATAACTAGAGCCATTAAAACCAGCATGTTCGAGGGCAAAATCGAACAGGTTATGACTATAATTGCACCTGCTGGAACGAACTTTACAAAAATTATCTGTATAGGACTCGGAAGCCTTGAAAAAATCAATGTTCTAAAAATGCAGGATTTTGGTGGAAGAGCCTTTGCTTCTTTCTCAAAAGAAAAAACTGGAATAATTGCTGTAGATGGAATCTCGGACTGCGAAATGAGCCAAGCAGAAATGTCTTCCAACGCTGCTTTTGGTGCAAAGCTTGCCTCTTACAAGTTTGATAAATATCAAACCGAAAATAAAGACAGCAAGCTTAAAAAGCTTAAAATTTTGACCGACTCTGAAGCTATAGCAAGAAAAGCCTTTAAATCTCTAAATGCTGTTGCTGATGGAGTCTTTTTATCTCGTGATTTAGTATCTGAACCGCCTAATGTAATTTACCCGACAAGCTTTGCTGCCGAAGCTGAAAAACTTGTAGAGCTTGGGGTAGAGGTTGAAATCCTTGATAAAAACAAAATGAACAAGCTTGGAATGAATATGCTTCTAGCTGTTGGTCAAGGCTCGATGCACGAGCCAAAACTTGTCGTCATGCATTGGAAAGGAGCTGAGAATAAAGAAACTCCTCCAGTTGCTTTTGTAGGCAAGGGAGTGTGCTTTGACTCAGGCGGTATTTCCATAAAACCTTCTGGCGGAATGGAAGATATGAAGTGTGATATGGCAGGAGCAGGCGTAGTTACAGGACTTATGAAAGCTCTTGCTAGACGCAAAGCGAAAGCAAATGTTGTCGGAGTTATAGGGCTAGTCGAAAATATGCCTTCAGGATATGCTTTGAAACCAAGCGATATTATAACCTCCATGTCTGGAAAAACGGTCGAGATTGTCAACACAGATGCAGAGGGTCGCTTAGTTTTAGGTGATGCAATGTGGTACGTCCAAGAAAGATTTAAGCCAACAGCTATGATTGATATTGCGACTCTTACAGGTGCAATTATTGTTTCTTTGGGAAATGAGAAAGCAGGGCTTTTCTCGAATGACAATAATCTTGCAAAACAATTATATGATGCTGGAAATTATACAAAAGAAAAGCTGTGGCGATTTCCTCTTGATAAGGAATACGACAAACTTATAAAGTCAGATGTTGCTGATATGAAAAATATTGGCGGAAGAACAGCAGGAAGCATTACTGCCGCACAGTTTCTAAAGCGATTCGTAAAGGATACGGCATGGGCTCATATAGATATTGCTGGTGTGTCATGGTCAAAAAAAGCTGCTCCAACAGTTCCAAAAGGTGCGACAGCGTTCGGTGTTCAGCTTTTAAACAAGTTTATAACTGATAATTATGAAACGTAGCTATTTTGTAAAAGGCAATGATTTGCTATAATATTATTAGAACAATAGGAAAGCCGAAAATTATGGAATCAAATATTAACGATGCTTTAGAAGCTATTAAAAAAATCAGTGCTGCAAATTTTGAGGGAAGCATTGGAAGCAAAGTATTTGCAATGTCAGGCTGTTATGGTTCTGGCGGAGAGAAAATATCAAAGCTTCTTGCTGAACGGTTAGACCTTGCAATTTATGATGAAGATATAATCACTGGCATTGCAAAGCTTACCGAAGCTGACCGTGAAGCAGTAAAAATGGTTGATGATGGAATCGATCAAATGAGTGATTTCTGGCTCTACCGCATTATCAATAAAAAAAGTTTCTCTCATGTTTCTTTCAAGCGGCATTTGATAAATGTAGTTTTCTCTTTAGCTCGACTCGGAAGCTGCATAATCGTTGGACGAGGCAGTCATGTTGTTCTTTCTAATAGTGCCGCATTGCGTGTGCGTATTACATCTTCTGAATCATGCTGTGTCGAACGCTTAATGAAAGAACTTGATATCGGCAAGGAAGAAGCTAAAGAAAAAGTCAAAAATGCGAAAAAACAACGAGGCAAGTTCTTGTGGAAAATGTTCGGCTCAAGACTAAACGACCCAACCCAGTTCGACATAACAATCAACACCGACCGAATGACCGAAAATGACTACGAAAGCATTGTCGATGCTATAATTGCTATGTATAAAGTTATTGAAAAACGGAAGTAAAAATAACCTTTGAAGCATATGAAACTTAACGCAATCTTTCTCTTAGCCGTTTGCATTATTTTTAAGGTGAATACGGCTGATGCTTTGACTTTTAATTGTGCTAGAGAAAATGAACTTACTGCTCTTCATTTAAGGTCTTTGCAAAGTCAGCTTATGGTGGCAGCTTTGAGTTGCGGCAAACGTAACCAGTATAATGCATTTGTGATTAAACATAAGAATGAGCTTGCCAGCAATGGCAGAGTGCTGATTGATTACTTCAAACGCACTTATAAGTATAATTCTCAAAGCAAATTAGATGATTTTGTTACTATTTTAGCTAATGAAGCCTCATCACGCAGTATAAGCAACCGTGATGAATTCTGCTCCTATTCATCTCATCTGCTTCAGTCTCTTCTAATGTTGAATAAAGAAGATTTTGCAGATTTTGCATGGAGAAACTCTTTTCTAGCAAGCCACTCTCCTGTAAAATGCTCACAAAAAGCACTTTTGCATGCAGCAATTCCTTTAGAAAAATCAATTCTTCCTGCAGACACTCAAAAGAAACATGAGACAAAGTTTATAAAAACAGTCGTTACTGCACTGCCATCGCCAGTTTTAAAAAAAGAATCCAACCAAAAAACTATCTCTTGGTGGCAAATTCCTATTGAAAAGCTGAAAAAAATATTAGACAGGCTTTAGCTATGTATTCTTTGGAAAAACTTTTAAGAAAGACTCTTAATAGTTTATAACATAATTATGTAATTTAATTATAAAATCTATGTATTATAGTATAAAATGAAATGATATATTATCGTGTGAATAAAGGTTAAAGAGGCTGCTTCTTATGACAGAAGAACATTTTACAAAAAAAGACATCGAACTTTTGAAAAGTGATATCGATGGAAAAGCTCGCATTAAAACGGCAGAAAAACTTTCACATCAGTTTAGCCATGGGGAACTTTCAGAAGAACAGAATAATCTTGCCAAAGATATTTTCCGCATTATGGTCAAAGATGCAGAAGAGCGAGTACGTGAAGCTTTATCACAAAATCTCAAAGAGAACCCAAATATTCCTCATGATATCGCCGTTTCTCTTGCTAACGATATAGATGCCGTTTCTCTACCGATGATTCAATGCTCAGAAGTACTTACAAACAAAGATTTAATTCAAATCGTAAACAGCATGGACGAAGAAAAACAAAAAGCAGTCGCTTCAAGAGAACACCTTGAAAGCAACATATCTGATGCCCTTGTTGACAAGGGAACAGAAGACGTTGTTGTTGCTCTTGTTTCAAATAAAAGTGCTAATATTGCTGAAAACTCTTTCAATAAAGTATTAAGCAGATTCGGGAACAGCGAAGCAATCCAGAAACCTATGATTAATCGCAACAAACTGCCTATAACGGTTGCAGAACGTCTTGTAACCAAAGTTTCAGAAGAGCTTCAGAAAAGACTTCTTTCCAGACACGAACTGCCTTCAAATATAGCTACAGACATAATTTTACAAACCAGAGAACGTGCAACTATAGCTCTTTCAACAGAATCATCTGAAAATGATGTTAGCAAACTGGTTGCTCAACTCAGCAAACATAATCGTCTTACACCATCAATAATTTTACGTGCATTATGTATGGGTGATTTGATGTTTTTTGAATATGCAATGGCAGTGTTTGCAGAAGTTTCCATAGAAAACGCTAGAGTACTGATACATGATTCTGGTGCTTTAGGATTAAAGAGAATTTATCAAACAGCACAACAGCCTATGTCTCTTTACCCAGCCGTACGTGTTGCTATCGATTCCATTAAAGAAATGCAATATGACGGCGGAGATATGGATCGTGAACGCTATTCACGCCGCATGATAGAACGTATTTTGACACAATATGACTCTATGGGTATCGTTTTTGAAAACGACGACATAGAATATCTAATCACTAAAATGGGAGAGCTTCCTGCGACACTAGAAACTAATTAAATGTCAAATACTGATTAAAAAAGTAAGCTGTGTTATACAAGAGTACTGCTAAAATCGTAGCAGTTTTTACTGCCCTTGCAAGAAATGTTAGCGACGTAGTAATTATAACCATCGCCTGTCATTCTCAGCCATCATGGTTGGGAATCCAGTCTTTCTTCTTTTAGCCTTTTCAAACACTGGAGTCGTTTCTGTTGTCGTCTTCCTCCCTACTCGTCATACTCGAAAATTTAATTTCGGGTATCCAGTCTTTCTTAGAAAGATTCTGGATTCCCAGCCTTTGGCGGAGGAGTCGCTTACGCAATAACAGTGCCGAAATGCTCTAGCAACATCATTGTATAACACAGCTAAAAAGCAACGGTTCTAATTATCAGTGTTTTTGCTCAAGCTATTTAATAATAAATTATAAGCAATTGAAATTTGCTTAAATTGTTCATCGGATTTTTTGTCTTCGTCAGATACATCTGGGTGATATATTTTTACAAGCTTTTTATACTTTTCTTTTAGCTTTTCTTTTGTTAATGGAAAATCCAGCTCCATAATTAGCATAGCTTCTAATTCTTTGGCACTGATGCGTAGTTTTTTATCAGAGGATTCGCTATTCTTAGCTGTATCATTAAAAATACCAAAAGCATCAAACATTCCTGAAATATCGGAATGAAAATTTCCTTGCTCCCCTTGTTTCCATGTCGGACGCTGCCATACGGTATCATTTCGCAATTGCTGTTCTATTTCTTTTTCCGACATATCCCCATAATAGTTCCAGCTTGCATTATACTCTCGCACATGCTCAAGACAAAACCAGTAATAGCCATCAAGAGACTTTGATTTTGGAGCTCTGTATAAGCCAGCTTTGTCGCAATCAGGGTGTTCACATTTCTTTTCTTGTGAATTCGTTTGCGGTTCAAAATATTTTGATTTTCTTTTACGTACCATATTTCAAATATGATTAAAAAACATCATTCTTACAAGGATAAAAAAACAAAACTACCCTAAGATGATTCGTTGTAAAAAAAATGTAACCTATACGTTAGAAAAACAAGTTTACTTACATACTCTTTTATGTTCCAATTAATGAAAGTACTGAAGGTAATTAATCTTTTTTTTTAATGGAGTTGCCTCATGTTGTTTAGTCGTAATGTAAAAGTCAACGGTAGAAGAACCAGTATGCGTCTTGAAGGCGAAATCTGGGAAGCTTTAGAAGAAATCTCTGAAAGAGAAAACCTCACAATCAATGAACTGTGTTCGCAAATAGATAATATGAGAGATGATTTTAATCTTTCTGCTGCAACACGTGTCTTTATTGTCGCCTATTTCAGAGCTGCAGCTTCTAATATAAACCATGTAAAATCAAAAAGAATCCCTGATTTTAGAGACGATATTGCTTCTAGGTTTATTTCAGCGTAGCGGATTTGTATTAGAAACAAGCTTATTTAGTGCCTGTATAATGTTCTGGCCAGTTTCTTTTTACAACTTCCCTGTCGCTTGACATGCCGTAGCAAGCGTTTATCAATGGGTTAGGCTGACTTTTTTCTTCTTCCGTCTGCTTATGACGCACTTCGGAAAGTGTCTGAAAAGCTACACCTCCCATATACCAGATAAGTTCGTATAAATGCGTACAGCCTGTAACTCCCATAATGCGGTTTTTAAGCTCACGTTTGAATCCTCTGGTTATTTTAAGACCTTTGAGAGCTTGAAAAGCAGGAACTACACCTGCACACAATTCAGCTGGAGAGCAATCCACTGAAACTTCTATGTCATGGATTAGAAAATCTTTGTCAATAGTTAAACGAACCCAAAACTCGTGAAAAGTTTCACCTGCTTTCATTTCCCCATCTTTATCCAAGCACGGAAAAGATAAAGACCTTACATCTTTCATACACGCCTCAATATCCCACAATCCATCATCTCGCAAATAGCCGTTGCATTCTACTTTGCGATTATATCTTTGTGTTCGTGGCGTTGGTTTTGAAAGAGGCATCGCTATTTCCTATTATCATAAGACTTGTTCCATGATGAAGACGGAGGAGTAATTTTAATATCCATTATCTGATTGCGGCATCTTTTTTCAATAGTAAAGCGAAAACCATTGAAAGAATAAACATGCCCCTCTTCAGGTATCCGCTCTGTTTCATGTAACAAAAAGCCTGCAATTGTAGCCGCATTTTCGTCAGGAATATTCCATTCGAACTGACGGTTTAAGTCTCGAATCGTAGTGTTTCCTTTAGCCAAAAAAGAACCGTCTCGCTGTTTTTTAACTTCTAAAACAGTTTCATCATGTTCATCATCTATTTCTCCAACAATTTCTTCTAATACATCTTCAAGAGTAACAACACCTTGAACTGCACCATATTCATCGACAACAATAGTAAAATGCTCACGACGATTGCGGAAAGACTGAAGCTGATCAAGAAGTCTTGTTGTTTCAAGAATAAACCATGGTTTTGAAACATGCTGTGTAATATCCAGATTTTCTAGGTCGTCTTTGTGAATCTGAACAGCATTAAAAAGAGCTCTAGAATGTAAAACCCCTATAATATTTTCACGTTTTTCACGCCATACAGGAAGCCTTGTGTAATGACTGCTTAAAACATCTTCAATGATTTCTTTTACTGGCTTGTCTGCATTTACCATAACCATATTTCTACGATGAGTCATGATATCGCTTACTTCAACATCTGCAAGGTCAAGTACGCTTTTTAGCATAGCTCGTTCCTGTTTGCCTTCCTTGTCATGCTGAAGATTTATTGCACCTCGAAGTTCAGTTTTAGCTGTCTCGTCATCATTAGTTTCTTTTTTACTGGTAACACCGAAAAGATTTAATGTCTTATCGACTATCCATTGTAGAAAAATAATAATTGGCGACAGTGTTATCACTAAAACTTGCATAATAGGAGCTACTGCAAGAGCTGTGCGGTTAGGGTGGCGGATAGCGTATGTTTTTGGCAGTATTTCAGCAAAAACTAGAACAAGCAATGTCATCGAAATAGTAGCATAAGCAACTCCAGCTTCTCCAGCCATTGTAATAAACATGCTTGTTGCCAAAGATGAAGCAAGAATATTAACAAGATTGTTTCCAAGAAGAATTGAGCCAATAAGTTTTTCTCTTTTAGAAAAAAGCTTGTTAACCGTTGCAGCACGAGGGTCGTTTTCTTTTTCTTTTTCGTGCATCAAAGCTTGAGAAGCTGCTGTTAATGCAGTTTCAGAGCCAGAAAAAAAACCTGACAGAAAAAGAAGAACAATAATTGCAATTATAATTGGTATCATAGCTAGTTCTTTCCGTTAGTGTTTGTTCAGTTTTGCCGAACAAGCTGTAATAGTTTCAAAAACATCATTAGAAGACACTTCAGAATTAAGAAAAGCTTGACCGATTCCCTTTGCTAAAACAAACGTTATTTTACTATTTTTGACTTTTTTGTCTCGATTCATATGATAACAAAGATTGTCTGCGTTCCAGTCTTTTTTCTCAAAATCTTGAAAGGTTGTTGGTAGTCCTACAGATTCCAGTAATTTTTTCACTCTGATAACGTCATCGCTTGAGCAATAGCCTAGTTTTTCAGAAAGAGAAAACGCCATAACCATTCCTATGGCAACGCCTTCTCCGTGCAGAATTTTGTAATCTGCTTCTATTTCTATAGCATGAGAAAAAGTATGTCCAAGGTTAAGCAAAGCACGAATTCCGTTTTCCTGCTCGTCTTTTTCTACAATCTTTGCTTTTGCAGTACAGCTTTTCATAACAATATAGCGTCTTAAAGAATGCCTTTCAGCATTGTCGCTGTTAAGTGCATTTTTACCGTTTTTTTCAAGCCAGCTCCAGAACTTTAAGTTATCTATCAGCCCATATTTAGCAGCCTCTGCAAAACCTGCAAGAAGCTGTCTTTTATCAAGCGTATCAAGGGTTTCTATGTCCGTCAGCACCATTTTAGGCTGATAAAAACTTCCAACAAGGTTTTTTCCATGCCTTGTATTGATGCCTGTTTTTCCTCCTACAGAGCTGTCAACTTGAGATAAAAGAGTAGTCGGAACTTGAATAAAATCTATTCCACGCATAAAAATAGAAGCCGCAAAGCCTGTTATATCACCGATAACTCCACCGCCAAGAGCTATTACAGTTGTACTTCTTTCACAATGAGATTCAAACATTGCATCAAGAATTTTATTTAAAAAATCAAATGACTTTGTTTTTTCACCCGCTGGAAGAATAATGCTGTTATGAGCTATGTTTTCTTTATCGAGAGATTTTTCGAATCTTTCAAGATATAATTTGGCAACATTTTCATCTGTAACAATAAAAACTCTTTTTTGCCTTAAAACAGGCAGGATTACTTTCCCTGCTTGGTCAACAAGCCCCATTCCGACAAAGATTTCATAGCTTCGACTGTCAAGATTTACTAAAAGAGAATCAAAATCATCAGAGTTCGGCATATCAATCACTCAAGATTCGTCAATGTGTTTTTTCAAAGCATCAAGAATACGATTTGTTGTTTTTTCCAAAGTTTCATCAAAAGTATCAACTATAATATCTGCTTCTGAATATATAGGATAACGTTTTTCCATCAGATTCTCTATAATTTCACGAGGATTTCCGTTTTTTAAAAGAGGACGAACTTTCCAGCTTGAAGTGCGTTTAACCAAAAGGTCAATGTCAGCTTTAAGCCATATAGAAATACTATTTGTTTTACAGAGTTCTCTGATTTTCTGGTCAAGAAAAGCTCCTCCGCCTGTCGCAAGAACGTAAGAATCACCTTTAAGCAAGCGTTCCATTACACGTTTTTCTCCATCACGAAACGCTTTTTCTCCATATAAAGAAAAAATATCACTAATTGAGCAGCCAGCTGCAGCTTCAATCTCACTATCTGCATCAATAAACGTTAGCCCAAGTCTTTTTGACAACACGCGACCTATGCTTGTTTTTCCACATCCCATTAAGCCGATAAGAATAATTTTATTTGTTTGCACTGGATTTTCCGCTTGTTGTTCATAATTTATGAAGCTTTATGCAAGTAGCATAGTTGAAAGCTATAAATAAAAATTATAGACTGTGGTCTATTCATTGCAAACAACTCTTTAATCATAATAGGATATTTTTCTACCATTTAAGGATATTTATATGAAAGCCCTAACACGTTTTTTTCTGTATTTTGCTCTTTTAATTATCGCAGGGCTTGGTTTTTTCCTTGCTGCTTGGGATATGCCAGCTCCTTCTTCAACTTATGAAGAGGTCATTCCAAATGGCAGATTTAAATAATATCTGTTTTAAGCTGCTTACTGCGGTTGTTTTTTCAGCCTGTTTAATTTCTCAGATTATGGGACAAGCCTTTGCAAATTCAAGCCCAAGGTCGCTGATTCCTGACAATATATCTGCTACGAAAAAAAAATCTGGCAGAAAAAGCTTAGATAAACAAAGCACCATATCTTTGATTCAAGTTGATGAGCTTGAACCTGTTGATTTCGATACAATAGGGCTACAAAGAAACGCTAACGGCTTTAATGACGATATGTGGGAAGGTTCGGACAAAGATTTAGTTCTCAAGCTTTTGCCAAAGCTTCCTATTTCTGTTCGCTCTTTTGCAATGCGAAAACTTATGTACAATTTACTTGTAACGTCTGCGACATCTCCCAAAGGCAGTGATGCACAACAGAACAAACTTTTACCGTTAAGAATAAAACTGCTTGTTGCTATGGGTGAGCATAAGGCGGTTCTTGATTTACTAAAACTCATTCCATCTTATGCAGTATCTGAAAAACAAGTTCAGATACAAATGAACAGCCTGCTTCTTTCTGGAAATGAAGCTTCTGCATGTAGCGAAGCATCTGAATATGTCAGGGTTTATGATGACTCATACTGGCAAAAATTACGCATTTTCTGCTATTTAAATGAAGAGGACAAAGAAAAGGCTGCTTTTGGAGTAACTCTGCTACATGAACAAAACGATAAAGACAAAAAATTCCTCAATTTAGCTGATTTAATTCTAGGGCAAAAAACACTTTCTCCTGCAAGCTTGTCAAGACCTTCTGCTCTGCATATTTCAATGCTGCACAAAACTGGCAAAAGATACCCAGCGGACGTTACTTCTTCTAGGATTCCTTGGATTTCAAGCTCAATAGCTTTAAGCAATACTGATGATATAGATGCGAAATTGATAGCAGCCGAAAAAGCCGAATCAATGGGAGCTTTGGATACGTCAATTTTAAAAAAGCTATATGAAAGCGTCCCTTTTTCTATAGAAGAAAAAGAAAAACCTCTTTCATGGGCAAAAGAAAATCGAGACCATAAAGGACGAGCTTTGCTGTTCCAAACAACCAACTCCAGAGAAGAGTTATCTGTTAAAGCTGAAATAATTTCCCGAGCTTTAAAATATGCAAAAGAAGATAATGTTTTTGCTGCCCAAGCTAGAGTTTATGCTGAGCAAATTATGCAAATGCCTGTCTCTGGTGAAGTCGTATGGTTTTCCAAATGGGCAATAAAAGCCCTTCTAAACACAGGAGAATACAATAAAGCAATAGAATGGTATAAACTTGCACAGCGATATAGCGGATTGAATGCAGAAGCAAGAATAGCCGTTGCTACACAGTGGGCAATGCTAAGAATAAGCGAACCTGAGGGGAGAGTCTTTCTTACTTCAGATTCTTTTGATGATTTTAGAAAAATATTTATGAAATCAAAAATATCAAAAAGCAGAATAGACACTGTTATAGCTAATTATCTTAATATATTTTCTGCTCTTGGCACAAAAGTTAGATATCAAGACTGGCTTAAAACTTCCGATACTCCTATTCGCTATAAGACAGAAGTTCCATCTGCGAATATTTGGAATATGTTAAAACTTGCATCAGAAGAAGGCAGAGAAGCAGAAACGGCACTTCTTTCTCTTATAACTCTAGGAAATGACTTTCCTCATAATGTAGCTCCTTTAGTGGCACATCAAGCATTGGAAAGCCTACGTTTAGCAGGGTTTGACAAAGAAGCAAGAGCTTTAGCTATAGAGTTGATTTTAGCAAAACAGTTGTAGTTTTCATGGAAAAATATATAGATAGTTTCCTAGAAATGATGGAAGCTGAAAGAGGTTCAAGCCCAAGAACAATAGAAGCATACAAGCACGACTTAGAAGACCTTTCCTCTTTTCTTGCTGCCAATAAAAAAAAACTGGAAAATGCAGAAAATATAAATATTCGCTCCTATATAGTTCATCTTAAAAAGCGAGACTTAGCCTCTAAAACACAATTAAGACGATTATCGGCGATTCGGGAGTTCTTTTTATTTCTTTTCTCGGAAGGAATTAGAGAGGATAATCCTGTTGCTGGGATAGAAAGCCCTAGTTTTAACAAGCCTCTGCCTAAATATCTAACTGTAGACGAAGTTCAGAAGTTAATTGGTATAGCAAAAGAAATCTCTGGGAAAAAAAGCATCAGAATGGTCGCTATTTTAGAACTTCTTTACGCAAGCGGAATAAGAGTATCTGAACTTGTAGGGCTTCCTTTGTCAGCTGTTGCAAGCGATAAATCTATAATAATAGTACGAGGCAAAGGCAACAAAGAAAGAATCGTACCTCTAAGTATTCCAGCACGAACCGCAATAAAAGAATATATTTCAACCAGAAATACATATTTAAAAAAAGGCAGAAAATCACGCTGGCTTTTTCCTTCTCGTGGAAAAACAGGACACCTAACTAGAGACGGTTTTTTCAAAATGCTGAAAAAACTGGCGTTTAAAACAGAAATCGATGTAGATAAAATCTCACCGCATGTTTTCAGACACTCTTTCGCAAGCCATATTCTTGAACGTGGAGCAGATTTACGAATCATTCAGCAAATGCTTGGACATGCAGATATTTCATCAACAGAAATTTACACTCATATTCAAGATGAAAAACTTAGAAATCTTATTAAAGAACATCACCCTTTATCAAAAAAAAACAATGAAGACAAAAAGCCGTAATGTTATACAATAGTGTTGCTGTCTGACCGATTTCCATGCACCACCACCATGTCATTCTTGTAGATGTTACTTAATTCGATGACTCTTTTAATAAAAACTGTCATCGAATTAAGTAACATTTACAGGCATGACGAAAGAAAAAGACTCTAATATTATATTTTATTAAATTTATCTGTATTTTATCCTGCACATAACCTTATAATCTGCCTTATGCTAGGAATAACACGATATATATTAAAACAGCTTGTGCTTGGTGTTGTAATTGTAACAGCATCACTGTCTATGCTTATATGGCTGACACAGTCGTTGCGTTTTGTTGAGCTTATCCTCAACAAAGGGCTTTCTGTAACTTCATTTATAAGCTTAACTATGCTTTTACTGCCTAGTTTTCTTGTAATCATAATGCCGATTGCAATTTTTGCTGTGGTTCTTTTTGTATATAACAAGCTTATAACCGACCGTGAGCTGGTTGTAATGCGTGCCACAGGAATGAGCCAATTGAATATAGCTTTTCCTGCGATTTTACTGGCTGTTCTTTTAACGGTGCTTAACTTTGCATTTACGTTGGATATCGTTCCTAAATCGGTCTTAAAATTCAGGGAAATGCGTTGGACTATACAGCACGATGTATCCCATCTTCTTCTTCAGGAAGGCGAGTTTAATCATGTCGCCAAAGGTCTTACCGTTTATATTCGTAAAAGAGAAAGCGACGGCACATTGCTGGGAATTCTAGTGCATGACAGTCGTGATATTAAGAAAAAAGTAACAATGATGGCAGAGCGGGGAAGGCTCGTTTATACAATCAAAGGACCTCACGTTAATATGACAAACGGAAACCGTCAGGAAATTTCTGGCGAAGATTCCAAGTTTTCGATTCTATATTTTGACAGCTATACAATGGATTTTGGAACATTGGACTCTGGCGGAAACCGATTTAAAGATGCCAGAGAAAGAACTTTAAATAATTTACTTACAATGGAAAAAACTCCTGAATTTCTTGATGTAGACATCAGGCGTTTTAGAGTCGAAGCCCATAAACGTTTGACTTTACCGCTTTATAATATTGTATTTGCCATGATAGGAATCGCAGGGCTTCTCAGTGGCACGTTTAATAGGCAAGGGCAGACGTTAAGAGTAATAGGCACGATAGCAGCCGTTGTAATAGTTCAGGCCGCCTCTCTTGGTGCAGAAAATATTGCTACAAAAAATCTTTCTATGATACCTTTGATTTACATTAACGTTTTCATTCCTTTGATTGCTGCGTTTTTGTATCTTTTCCGACCTTTTCAATGGAAAAAAGATGAGCATTTATCCTCAGCACAAAGGCGTTCAATTATTCGCAATAAAGGAAAATGCTGAAAAAATGATGCGTTTGATTTTACTTGCGATTCTTTGTTGTTTTATTGTTCAGCCTTGTTTTGCTAAAGACAGCCTACTGCCTGAAATGGACGAACCTGTAGCTTTTACTGCTGATGAAATGGTTTACAACAGAGATTTGAGCATAGTTACTGCTAGTGGCAAGGTAGAAATAATACAGTCAGGAAACATTCTAAAATCTGATGCTATAAGCTATAATATGAAAGAAAATATGGTTACTGCTTCTGGAAATGTTATTCTTGTTCAACCAGACGGCTTTGTAATGTTTGCTGATTATTTAGAACTTAGCGATGATTTAAAAAACGGCATAATAAAAAACATTCGAACTATTTTTACCGATAAATCAAAAATGGCTGCGGCTTCTGCTATCAGAGAAAATGGCAATAAAAACGAGCTGGAAAATGCTGTTTATACTACCTGTGATATTTGCTGTGGAAAAGAACCTTTGTGGCAAATAAAGGCCTTTCATGTAGTTCATAATCAGGAAACGAAAGACATTATTTACCGTAACGCATGGATTGAGATGAAGGGAATTCCTGTCCTTTATACGCCTTATCTTTCTCACCCTGACCCTAGCGTCAAACGCAGAAGCGGTTTTTTAACACCTAAATTTGGCGGAACAAAAAACCTTGGAGCTTCTGCTCAAATACCATATTTCTGGGATATTTCCCCTGAAAAAGACATAACTATATCCCCTATAATATCTTCTGATGAAGGTGCTGTTTTCGTTGGTGAATACAGGGGAAGATACGATAAAGGTGAAATAAATATTGAAACCAGCCTTACAAAAGACAGCAAGGACATAGTTAAAAGCCATATAAACTCAAACATAAATTTTGACATAGACAATACATGGCGAGTAAAAACTCAAATTCAAAGAAGCTCTGACGATACATACTTAAAACGTTATAACTTAGATACTGATGATTCTCCATGGTTGACTATTCATGGTGAAATAGAAGGCTTTGACAAACGAAGCTATGCTGTTATGCAAGGGTATTCTTTTCAGGACTTACGAGAAGATGTAGATGATGAAAACACTCCTTTGATTGTTCCAATTATTGATTATAATTTTGTTGGAGAGCCACAAAAGCATGGCGGATACTGGACGTTTGATGCTAACGGTTCAGCTTTAACACGCAAAGAAGGGGTCGGAAGCCAAAGAGCATCAATAAAAGCAGGCTGGCATTTACCTTATACAAGCCCTAATGGTGAGGTTTATTCTCTTTCGTCATCTGTACGTGGAGATACTTATTACGTAAACAACGTATCAAGAGAAGAAGGGACAACATATGACGGTTTTATAGGTCGTGTTCACCCTCAGCTTTCATTGGAATGGAGATATCCCCTTGCTAGAAGAGAAGAAGCAAGCCGTCAAGTTATAGAACCAATAATAATGGGAGTTATTGCTCCAAACGGTAATAATTCTGAAAAAATACCAAATGAAGACAGCCGTGATTTAGAGTTTGACGACACAAATGTTTTAAGTGAAAACCATTTCGTCGGATTTGATAGAATTGAAGCAGGATCTAGAATAAATTACGGCTTAAAATGGAGCGTTTACGGGCATAAACTTGGTCAAGCATCTGCTTTTCTTGGGCAAAGCTACCGTTTCTTGAAAGACAGTATTTTTCCTGATGAATCTGGTCTTGAAAAACGTTCCTCTGATTATGTAGGACGTATTTTTGCTTCCCCAAGCGAAGAACTTGAATTAATGTATAGATTCAGACTTGATAGAACTACTCTTGAATCAAGAAGAAACGAAGTAATGCTCACAGCAGGACCTCCTGTTTTTCAGCTTTCTTCCGACTATATGTTTGTTAATGCAAGCGACAGAGAGTACACAGATTTTGATGATAGAGAAGAGCTGGGAATTTCTATTAATTCAAAAGTTTCTCGTTATTGGTCAACAGGAATATATAATCGACATGACCTCACAAACGGAGGAGGCAATATAAATTGGGGCGGTTTTGCAGCTTATGAAAATGAATGTTTCCGTTTCGATACAACGCTTGACAGAGATTATACCCATGACCGTAATTACAATGGAGGCTATTCAATAATGTTCTCTATTACTCTTAAACCTCTTGGGCAAATCAAAACAGGAAGACAAAAGATGTAATGCACTATAGTATGAATCTTGAAAAAATTGGATCTCCCTTAATTAAAGAAGTACCTATGCGAAAATTTTTATTTACATTTATTTTTATTATTGTTTTTGCTGTTCCTGCAACGGCACAGCAAGTGCTAAGCATAGCATCAATTGTTAATGACGAGGTCATTTCACGTTATGATGTAAACGCCCGCATACATTTAATGATTAATACTTCTGGTTTGAAAGATACGCCAGCAGTACGGAAACGCCTTAAAATACAGGTTCTTAATGCTTTAATTGATGAAAAGCTTAAAATGCAGGAAATGGAACGGCTAAATCTTGATATTTCCAAAGCTGAAATTGAAGGCACAATCTCACTTATTGAAAAGCAAAATAGAATACCAGCAGGAAGATTACGGCAAATCGTCAAGCAAATAGGGCTTAAACAAGAAACTCTTGAAGCTCAAATAAAATCAGATATTGCATGGAGGAAAGTTGTAAACCGCACCTTAAAACGTTCTGTGCAGGTAGGAAATGACGAGATAGAAGAACGGCTTGAAAAGCTAAAAGCAAGCCAAGGCAAGCCTAAAATGCTCGTCTCGGAAATATTTTTGCCTGTAGAAGATATATCCCGAGACAAAGAAGTATATGAATCGTCTAAAAGACTAATAGAACAAATTCGAGAAGGTGCATCTTTCAGAATGCTTGCTCGTCAGTTTTCACAAAGTGCTACAGCAGCTAAAAGCGGTGATTTAGAATGGGTATTTCAAGGACAGCTTGAAGAAGAACTAGACGAGACTCTAGCTCTTATGAAAGCAGGAGATGTTTCAAAACCTGTGCGTATGCTAGACGGATATTATATCCTGTATTTACGGAAACGCCGTGATGCTGCCAGCACTCAAGGAGACACAATATACACTTTAAGCCAGCTTTTCCTTTCAAACAAAGCTGAAATTTCTGTTGATAGAAATGCTTTGATGCAAAAATCTGCTACTACAAACGGCTCATGTGAAAAATTCAATGGATTGGCAAAAGAATTTAACTTACCGAATTCAGGGGCTATAGGTGATATTAAACAAAGAAATCTTCCTCCTGTAATTATGGAGGCTATTAAAGACCTTCCTCTTGAGGTTTCCAGTAAAATAGTTCCAATGGAGCATGGAGACGCAATATTTATGGTTTGTGGAAAAACAAAAACATCAGGGCTTCCCTCAAAAGAACAAATAAAAAACCGCATTACCGCAGAAAGACTAGAATTACTAGCACGTCGACATCTCAGAGAATTACGCCGAGCAGCCGTAATTGACATCAGGCAGTAAAAGCATGGATAATCTTCCTCCGTTACGAGACGTTATTGCTCGCTTTGGATTGTCTGCGAGAAAAAAGCTGGGGCAGAATTTTTTACTTGATATGAACCTGACAAGACGCATTGCACGTGAAGCTCAAGAAAGTATCAATATTAAAAGTGATTTTTCTACAGGAACGGTTATAGAAATAGGTTCTGGACCTGGCGGGCTTACACGAGCCTTGCTAGAGCTTGGAACAAAACAGCTTATAGCTATAGAAAAAGACCCTCGCTGTTATGATGCTTTGCAGGAAGTCATTGCTGTTTATCCTGCTTTGGAAATATTAAAAGACGATGCTTTAAAAGTTGATATTGCCTCTATGGGCGTAGAGCCAAGGCGAATAGTTGCCAATCTTCCTTATAATATTTCAACTGTGCTTCTTGTTAAATGGCTGCGAAACATTGATGCTTTCGAGAGCCTTACATTGATGTTTCAAAAAGAAGTCGCAGACCGTTTGGTTTCTCCGTCAGGAAATAAAACATACGGCAGACTGTCAATAATGACGCAATGGCTGTGTGAGGTAAAACCTCTGTTTAATGTAAATCCAAGTGCTTTTACTCCTCCGCCCAAGGTTACCTCTACTGTTGTTCAAATAATTCCACGAAAAAAGCCATTAGCAGAGGCAGATTTTGACATACTTGAAAAAGTTGTAGCAGCAGCTTTTGGTCAAAGAAGAAAAATGCTCCGCTCTTCCTTAAAATCGTTCGGAAACGCAACAGAACTATGCGAAAAAGCAGGCGTTAACCCACAACAAAGAGCCGACAATACAACAATAGAAGAATTTTGTTCTTTAGCAAGAACAGTGGTGCCGCCTATGTGACTCGAACACACGACCCACACATTACGAATGTGTTGCTCTACCAGCTGAGCTAAGGCGGCACAGATGTTTTTTACTTTATTTTATATGTCCTTACAAGATAACTCTTGCTAGTATATTAAGGTGTCAAAAATTTATGAGATGAAAATGAGATTATTAAAATTATTTGCTGTTATTTTTCTTTTTTGCAGTCAAGCAATTGCCGAAGAAATAAAACCTGTTCACGCAATAGCCATGCATGGAACTCCTAAATATACTGCGGATTTTACTCATTTTGATTATGTAAACCCTAATGCTTCAAAAGGCGGAACTTTAAAACGTTACGCTATCGGAACATTCGACAGTTTTAATCCTTTTATTATCAAAGGTATTGCTCCTGCTGGAATTGGGGCTGTTTTTGAGACTCTTCTAGTAAGCTCCGATGATGAAGCTTTTACAGAATATGGGCTAATCGCTGAAAGCATAGAAATGCCAAAAGACAGAAGCTGGGTAGCTTTTCATCTAAGACAGGAAGCAAAATTCCAAGACGGCAAATCTATAACAGCAGATGATGTTATTTTTAGCTTTAACATATTAAAAGAAAAAGGCTCTCCATTTTACCGTTCTTATTATGCTGATGTTGAAAAAGTAGAAAAACTCGATACAAAACATGTAAAGTTCATTTTCAAAAAAACTGGGAATCGAGAGCTTCCTCTTATTGTTGGACAAATGCCAATATTGCCTAAACATTATTGGAAAGGAAAAAAGTTTGACACCACAACACTTGAGCCAATTTTAGGAAGCGGAGCTTATATTGTTGATAAATTCGAGACTGGCAGATACATCACTTACAAACGAGATAAAAATTATTGGGGGAAAGACCTTGTCGTAAACAAAGGTGCAAACAATTTCGACTATATCCGCTTTGATTACTATCGAGACACAACCGTTGCTTTGGAATCATTCAAAGCTGGAAATTATGACGTTAGAATAGAATCTGAATCAAAAAAATGGGCTACAGCATACGACTTTCCTGCAATAAATGACGGCAGAGTTAAAAAAGCTACTTTCTCTCATCAAATGCCAAGCGGTATGCAGGGCTTTGCAATAAATATCCGCCGTCCGCTATTTCAAAACAGAAAAGTCCGTGAAGCTTTGGGCTATGCTTTTGATTTTGAATGGTCGAACAAAAATCTTTTCTATGGGCAGTATAAACGAACTCGTAGCTATTTTGACAATTCATACCTTGCTTCAACAGGTTTGCCAAAAGGAAAAGAACTAGAGTTATTAAATCAATATAAAGATAAACTCCCTGAAGAAATTTTTACAAAAGAATACAATCCGCCATCATCAAATGGCTCTGGCAATATCAGAAAAAACCTACGTAACGCTTTCAAGCTGTTAAAAGAAGCTGGCTGGGAAGTAAAAGACCAAAAACTTACAAACAATAAAACTGGTGAGATTTTCAAATTTGAAATAATGCTTAATTCAGCAAGTGCTGCGGCTTGGGAACGCATAGCTCTGCCTTTTGCAAAAAATCTAAAAAAACTTGGCATAGAAGCAACGGTAAGAGCTGTTGACACGAACCAATATAAAAACAGACTCGATTCATTTGATTATGACATGATAGTCAACGTTTGGGGGCAGTCTCTTTCTCCAGGTAATGAGCAAAATAATTATTGGGGAACAAAATCTGCTGATAATAGCGGAAGCCGTAATTATATTGGAATTAAAAGCCCTATAGTAGATTCTATTATCAAAAAAATAGTCGCTTCTACTGATAAAGAAGAGCTTGCAACGGCAGTTAAAGCCTTAGATAGAGTGCTTTTATGGAATCATTATGTAATACCTCATTGGCATATTCCATACACTCGTATAGCTTATTGGGACAAGTTCGGAATCCCTAAAAAAACTCCAATAAAAGGAGTTTCTTTCACAAACTGGTGGATTGCCTCTGAAAAATAAGCGCTTCTATTTTGACATGTCGAAAAACTTGACAAAATTTGTTAATAAGTTGATACTTTAAGAGTATGAAAAGTTTGTTTGTATTTTGAGTTTAAATGGAAAACTAACATGGCTAGATATAAAGACCGCACATCACGTTCTCAAAAAGACGACATTAATATGTCTTCAGCTATGTCTGATCAGGCTAAAAAGCTTGTTGAAGATACATTAAATGCGATGTCAGCTGGTGTAAACGATGTATCAAACGTTGTTAACCAAGGAAAAGGCAACGAAGCTGTAGGCATAAAATCTGCTGAAAAACAGGCAACAGAAATTTCTATAAAAGCACAAAAAACACAAGAGTTTGAAGCCAAAGAACGAAAAAACAAATCAAAACAAAATGTTTTTGATAAAGGTCTTAGCAAAAAAGAAAAGAATAATCTTAACGCAAAAGGTCGTGATGGGGCATCTGCAACTGGGGACAATCCTAATTTTGAAAAAGAAACCAGAAAAAATGTAGAAAAAGCCACTAAATCACTACAGAAAAAGCTTGAGAAAGAATTTAAGGGCAGAAAAATCTCTACTCCAAATTCTAAAAAAGTTGCAAAAAGCATGTCTGAAGACGGTGATGCTAAACTTGAAATAAAAGTAAAAAATGGTGATGGCAAAGAAATATCTATAAAAGCAGATTCCGAAAAGGGAAGCATTGAAGAAGAAATTAAAAACGGCATAGAAAAAGAAGAAACTTCTGAAGAAAAGCTTCAAAGGCTAAGAGGAACATCATCAAAAAGCAAAAAAAGACGTTCTGCAGGTCGTGAAAAAGTTCTGCACAACAACCGCTCTTCTCAACAACAAAATATTGCATCTACAAGGCTATCGCAAAAACGTGCTGCTTCACGGTAAACAACTCGACGTTTTGTCTAAAAAACTAGACAAGTGAATTTTTTTGTAATACGATTATATTTAAGTACTAGCCAAACTTTAGGAAAATAAAAATGTCAAAAGTAAAAAAAGAAGCAGAAGCAAATCAGGCAATAAATAATTTTGCTAAAAAAGGTAAAGTTAAGGCTTTTATGTGCGGTGCAGCTAAAATGCTAGAAGAAGAAATTAAATATAAAGTTGAAAGTGGTGCTATTAAAGAAAAAATTGCGGTAGTTGTTGCTGTCGTTGCTTTGTCTCCTGTTTTACCTCCAATACTTGCTATAGAAGGCACTAGGGCACTTTTCAAAGCTCTTGAAGAAACTCATATAAACAAAGCTTTGCTGAAAAAACTTGTAAGCACTCCAAAAAACATAAAGAATTCTGTAAAAAAAGACATAAATAATTTTGCAAATAAAGCTATAGAAAAAGGCGGAAGATAAAATTGCTTGTATTACAGATTAGAAAGATATTGCATCAACTTACAAAACAAAAGAATAGCTTTAATTAACTGTCTTTACTGTATATATTATTTCTATATTAACAACCTCCTGAAAAGCAGGATAAGTATCTAATGCCATTTTTTTCTATTAAAACCATACTCCTTTTTCTTGCCATTGCTGGTGCAGGAGCAGGAGTTGGAATCAAAAACAGCGTCGCTGACAGCAATGCGTTAAATCCTACAACTATTGTTATTATAATTGTTGGTCTGCTTGTTGCCTTTTTTGTTATGAAATATATATGGAAAATGCTTGGGTGTTTATTTTCTGCTGTTCTTTTTGCACTAATAGCAGGAGGAGTGATTTTTGTTATTAGTGGTAGCGGTTTTGACATTTCAAAAGTAACAGACATGCTTGGTTCAAGTGAAACTGCTGAAGAAAAGGATACGGACGAAACTTCAGAACAGCAAGAAACCGATAAAGAAACCGATAAAGAAACCCCTCCTGATGAAGTACAGCTACAGATAAATGAATTGCAGAAACGTCTTGAAAACCTGCAAAATCAGCATGATGTTCAAGCTTTTAAGCCAGAAACATCGAATCAAGATGAAAACACAGCTCCATCATTGGTAATGCTTCCTTCTAATAGACCTGCTCCGCAACAACCGAGACCTATTGTTCAAAAAACTAAAGCTAGCGTAAATCTAATAGATAAGTTTGAAACGGCTTTTTCTTCCTTGCTCGAAGAAGAACAGAAAAAGTCTCAACAGCTTGCTCCTCAGCAAACAGCACCTCGCCCGCCTCCTGTAATTAAAGGCAGGGCTACGGTTGTCAATGGAGATACTCTTAAAATAAACGGTCGTCGTGTGCGTCTTTTTGGAATAGAAGCCCCTGATATGGATCAGCTTTGTGCTTCTAAAACTGGAGCATCTTATCGTTGCGGACAAATTGCAACTCGCAATCTTAAAAAGATAATTGGCAACAGTGTACTTGAATGCAAAATCAAGGAACAAGATGCAGAAGGCAACGTTATCGCAGCCTGTTCAAACGGACAGTATGACCTTGGAGTAGCCATGGTTGCTTCTGGGTGGGCGGTTGCTTATAGAAAATTCTCACAAATCTATGTTCCATATGAAAATCAGGCACAAGCAAAAAAGGCAGGACTTTGGGCAGGTCGTTTTTACATGCCGTGGGATTGGCGAGCTAGTCAGAAAAAACGCCAACGCAGCATGCGTGGCTCATCAAGAAAAAAAGGCGGCGGACTTCTCGGCGGAATGCTGGATTAGCCTCCTTCTTCATGAAGCCGTTTCTTTTAAACTCTTTCCATTTTATGGAATCACTTTATCTTTCATATGCCTATGCTGTCATTTTCGAACCAACAGTTCGGGAATCCAGTTTTTCGGGCTGAGAATGACAACATTTGCGTTTTGCATATCAACTTAAATCAGAATTGATACTGAAACCGAAGGTATAGGGAAGCTTGAGCGTAAGCGAAAGACCCTCACAAACAAGTTCAGCATGACAGCGAGTTCACTTATAAATATTCAGTTCGGATATAATCTAACAGCCCTTTAGAGCCATCTTCTACCATATCAAGCACTATGTCGAAACCTGCGAGTCCTCCATAATATGGGTCGGGGACGTCATGTTCGCTGAAATTATCGGCAAATTCTAGAAACAGTTCTAGCCGTGCTTTTGAGTCTTTTTGAGGATTCATGCCGAAAAGGCTGTTTAAATGTGTATGATCCATTGCTAAAATAATATCAAATTCATTAAAATCTGAAGCTTTTACTTGGCTAGCGGTCTGCCCTGCCATGCTGTAGCCTCTTTTTTCAGCAGTATCAGAAGCTCGGCTGTCTGGTGGTTCTCCAAGGTGATAAGCAATAACTCCAGCAGATTCCACTGCTATTTTATCACTTAGCCCAGCTTTTTCTACAAAATGGCGAAACACGCTTTCTGCTGTTGGTGAACGGCATATGTTTCCTGTGCAAACAAATAAAACTTTATACATAAACTTTCCTCTTAGCAAACTTGCAGAATTGAGCCGTATAATTCGTTTAGCAATTCTCTTGGAAACTCACAAGGTCTAACATTTCCAAGTAATAAAGATTCTTTTTCAAGAACAATAACGCCCCCTGAAAAATTGTTTACAGTACGAATCAAAGTACGAGTCATTGTTTCTGTATCTGATGTTTTCGGAACGGCTGTATAGCTTCCGCTTATATTATCGTTATCAAGTATTTGTGAAGCTTTTTCCCTAAGTTGCATAGCCTCTTCAGGACTTTGGGAAATAAGCAGAACAGCGATTCTTGTTTTTACATCTGCGGTGTTTTCAAGAACATGCTTTTCTTCTGATATACGAGAAACAAAATCGGCGGCTGCATTAAGTGCTTTTTCAGAATTTATAGAACCGTCAAACGGCACGATTAGCGGAACATCTTCCCCAATAGAACTACGCAAAACAAGCACTGAAGTTTCAGCATGTTTAAGAATATAATGACCTCTTTGGCTTATTTCCGCATTTGGTATGTTTTCCTGCTCGCTTCTAAGCTTGTCAGGTGCACCCCAGCCAGAGGAACAGCCAATAATCAAAAGGTCTGTATCTTTAGATGCTTCTACAACTTCTTTTTCAACTTTGCCCTGCCTTACTAACAGTGAATTTTTTATAGGCTTATTACCAACGGCAAGAGCCAGAGTTTCCTTAGCTTCTTCCACTTGAAGACGTATCATTCGACCAATAGCTTCTTTATCCAAAGGTTTTGCTCCTTTGGAAAACGAACTGATAGTTCTTGCAAACGGAGAACGTGCTAATTGTACGAGATTTATATCTTCTACACAAACTACAGCCAACTCTGCAAGAAGCCGTGATGCAAGGTCTACGGACTGCATAATTGCCATAGAACTAAGCGGAGATGCGTCCAAAGCAAGCATAACACGATTAATAACAAACTTATCTTGTTTTTGAGCCATAGCTATTTCCTTCCTTTTCCATAGCCTTCACTTTGTGAGTGAATTGCCATAGTTTTACGGAAAAAGGTATTTAGTTTGCTGGCGACACGTCTGTTGATAGAACCAACAGGATATTTTCCTTCTTCATCAAGCTCACCTGCTGGAATTCCAGTAAGAATTTCTATTCCCTCGTCTATTGTTTCAATAGGATAAACATGGAATAAACCATTTTCTGAAGCTTCAACAATGTCATGTCTTAGCATCAAGTTTTTGACATTGCTTTTAGGTATTAAAACGCCATGTTCTCCTGTAAGTCCTCTTTCTTTGCAAATATCAAAGAAACCTTCAATTTTCTCGTTGACTCCACCTATTGGCTGAACACGACCGAACTGATCTACCGAGCCTGTAACTGCCAAAGACTGTTTTATCGGAGCTTCAGCCAAAGCTGAAAGCATAGCATAAAGTTCGGTTGACGAAGCAGAGTCTCCATCAATTCCACCGTATGACTGTTCAAAGACAAGACTTGCTTCTAATGACAAAGGAGTATTTGTCGCAAAACGAGTAGAAAGGAAAGATGAAAGAATAAGAACGCCCTTGGAATGCAAAGGTCCGCTTAAATGAACTTCACGCTCAATGTTGACGACATCACCTTTACCAATTCTAACTTGACAGGTAATCCGTGAGGGCTTGCCAAAACATACTCGTCCAAAGCTTAAAACAACAAGTCCGTTTATTTGACCTATAACTTCTCCTGACGTTGGAATCATCACATTTCCACGTATAATTTCCTCGTGAATGCTGTCACGAATACGGCTGGAGCGATAGAGTTGTGCCTCGATAGCCTGTATTACATGCGTTCTTCCAATGATGTTTGACTTGCTTAATCTAGCGTAATAATGAGACTCACGAACAAGATTCGTTATAAGAGAGATATGAGAAGAAAGCTTTTCTGTATCATCTGCCTGTCTTGAAGAATATTCAATTATACGAGCTACAGCATGAGAATTAAGGTTTCTTAGTTTTTCCTTTTTTACAAAGTCTGCAATAATTGCAGCAAGCCCATGCTCATTTTTTTTAGTTCTATCCATTTCATAATTGAAATCAGCTTCAACTTTAAACAATTCTTTGAAATCAGGGTCATTTGCACTCAGCATATAATAAAAGTCAGGCTCTCCAAGAAGAACTATCTTAACATTAAGCGGTATAGGTTCAGGGTCGATTGAAATAGTGCTGAATACACTAGATTCTCGGCTCTGCCGTTCAAGCTTTATTTGTTTAGAACGCAAAGCACGTTTTAAAGATTCCCATACATACGGGTGCATGAAAAGCTTGCGAGCTTCTATAATCAGAAACCCTCCATTTGCCTTATGAATAGCACCAGCATTTATCAAAGAAAAATCTGTTACAAGTGCACCCATATGCTGAGATCTTTCAATATTGCCTATAAGATTATGCTGAGTTGGATTGTCCTCGAATATAATAGGTGCACCGCTGTTTTCTTTATGGCTAACAATTACATTTACTCTAT
>DAOWDM010000220.1 GCA_030639035.1 Alphaproteobacteria bacterium | reverse complement strand
GCTATTACTGTTTCTACAATTCTTCAGCATATCCGCAGAGGACGTATTCATTCGGCACATTCTCTACATGAAGATTTTGGGGAGCTTATTGAAATTGATGCTCTTGAAACTTCACCTCTTATAGGAAAAACTCTTGAAGAGGCAGAGCTTCCGTCAGGGGTTCTTATTGGAGCAATATTGCGAGACGAACAGTTTGTTATACCTTATCCATATACTGTTGTTGAAGCAGGGGACAGGGTTGTTCTTTTCGCTACATCTAATGCTATTAAAAAAGTTGAAAAACTGTTTTCTGTTGGACTGGAGTATTTTTAAACAATGGCTCGCTGTACTTATATTAATGGAAGTTATTTACCTACAAATGAAGCCATGGTCAATGTTGAAGACCGTGGGTATATGTTTGCTGATGGAGTGTACGAAGCAATAGCTGTGCATAATGGGGTTATTGTTGATTTCGAACCTCATATCGAACGTATGAAACGTTCTTTGTCCGAACTTGAAATAGCCTTGCCTGTTTCAATAAATGCTTTAAGACATATAGTCAAAGAAGTTATACGCCGCAACATGCTTGGCAATGGTTCTATATATCTTCAGATAACCAGAGGAGTCGCTCCTCGCAATCATCTTTTTCCTGATAAAATGAAAAGCTCATTGCTTGTTACTATGTATAATATAAAAGGACCATCAGAGGAAAAAATCAAAAACGGAGTGAAAACAATAGCTAGGCGGGATATTCGCTGGAAACGCTGTGATATCAAGTCGTTAGCTCTTCTTCCTAACACAATGCTTAAACGTGAAGCCTTTAAAAATGGTGCTCATGAAACAATAATGTTTGATGATAACGGTTATGTAACCGAAGGAACATCTACTAGTGTATGGATAGTGAACCAGAAAGGTGAGCTTGTTGCTCGTCCTTTGGGTGATGCTATTTTAGGCGGTGTAGTCAGGCAGGCTATTGTCAACCTGTCCATGAAAAATGGAATAAATATTGTCGAACGGATTTTTACAATTGAAGAACTAAAAGAAGCAAAAGAAATCTTTTTAAGTGGAACTTCTTCTAATATCATACCAGTTGTAAAAGTTGACGATGTGCAAATAGCTGATAGAAAACCTGGGGCTATTACAAAACGTTTAATTGAACTTTATATGAGAGCCAAATTAAGTGGCGGAGGCTGTGCCTAAATGAAACATTACTCATCTTCTACACCAGAAGCGATTCTATTCGATTGGGATAATACTCTTGTCGATAGCTGGCCTTGTATTCATATTGCATTTAACAAAGCTTTTGTTGCAATGGATAAGCCAGAGTGGACTTTGGAGCAGCTAAAATCAAATGTAGGGCTTTCTTTGCGAGATATATTTCCAAAGCTGTTCGGTGATAAGTGGGAAGAAGCAAAAGAAATATACTTAAAAAGTTTTGATGAAATCCACATTGATATGCTGTCTCCTTTTGAAGGCATTGAACAAATGTTTATTGAGCTTAGAAAGCATGTTAAGTTCATAGGAATTATAAGCAACAAAACAAGCATTTATCTCAACCGTGAGATTAAACATTTAGGCTGGCATAAATATTTTGATGCGGTTGTAGGTGCGAATCAGGCAGAAAAAGACAAACCTGATGTTGCCCCTGTTCTTATGGCTCTTGAAGGTACAGGGCTTGAAATGCCGTATGGAAATAAAGTTTGGTTTATAGGTGATAATGAAGTAGACATAGAATGTGCAGCAAAAATCGGGTGTACATCAGTTCTTGTTAGACCAGAACCGCCTCTTAAAAATGAGTTTTTAAATAAACAGCCAGATTTATATTTAAAAGACTGTACTTCTTTATTACAGTGTATAGTAGAATAACTAAATATCCTCGAATAAATGGGGCAATAAAAAAGGGAAAAAAATGAAGTTCACTAAAACAAAAAACGTTCATAAAAATGTTCAGGATTTATTTCTTGATAATATCCGTAAAAACAAAACCTCCGTAACTGTGTTTTTAGTAAATGGAGTAAAGCTTCAGGGTATAATTACGTGGTTTGATGACACGTCTCTTTTGCTTAGACGTGATGGGCATACTCAGCTTGTTTATAAGCACTCAATATCAACCGTAATGCCGTCTGTTCCTGTTCAGATTTTTGAAGATGGTGAAGACGATTGACCGAGGAAGAGTCTCCGCTAAAACAGCAGGTTTTTGTCGTACACCCTGATGTAAAAGATAAAAATATTGCGTCTCGTGATTCTATATCTCGTTTGGAAGAAACTGTAGGACTCGCCTCTGCTATTGATGTCGATGTAGTTCTACATGAAGTTGTAAAAGTCAGAAAAATTGTTGCAGCAACTTTTCTTGGCAAAGGAACTTCTGAACGTTTAGCAAACACGGTAAAAGAACATGAAATAGACCTTGTCGTTTTTGACGGGCATCTTTCTCCTGTGCAACAGAGAAATCTGGAAAAAGTACTAGACTGCAAGGTTATTGACCGTACTGCACTTATACTGGAAATTTTCGGTGATAGAGCTCAGACTCGAGAAGGTGTCCTTCAGGTTGAGCTGGCTCATTTAACTTATCAGAAAAGTCGTCTGGTAAGAAGCTGGACTCACCTTGAACGTCAACGAGGCGGTTTTGGCTTTGTCGGTGGACCTGGTGAAACACAGATTGAAATAGACCGCAGGCTTATCAGCGAACGCATTTCCAAGCTAAAACGTGAGCTTGAAACTGTAAAACGCACACGTGAGCTACACCGAAAATCCCGTAAAAAAATTCCATATCCTGTAGTAGCTCTTGTAGGCTATACAAACGCTGGAAAATCCACTCTTTTCAACCGTTTGACCAATTCTGACGTGTATGTTGAAGACCTGTTGTTTGCAACTTTAGATCCGACTATGCGTGAACTGGAGCTGCCGTCTGGTCGTTCTGTTATACTGTCTGATACAGTTGGTTTTATTTCCGATTTGCCAACAGAACTAATCGCTGCTTTTCGTGCTACTTTAGAAGAAGTCGTAGAGGCTGATGTAATCCTTCATGTTCGGGATATTTCTCACAAAGATTCAGAAGCTCAAAAAGAAGATGTAGAAAATGTCTTAAAAAGTCTTGGTATGGAAAATACCGTAGACAAGGGCATGCTTGAAGCTTTGAATAAAATCGACCTGCTGGAAGAGCAGAACAAAATTAAAATGCTTCAGAACTCTGCAAAAAATGACAGGAAACGTGCAATATCTGCATTAGCAGGTGATGGAATTGATGAGCTGTTGTGTTTGATTGATGACAAAATATCGCAGGCTTATAAATTGGTAACGATTCAAGTTCCATATCATGACGGAGCTACAATTGCATGGCTTTATCAACATGGTGAAGTTGTTGCAAGCGAAGAAACAGAGACACATGTTAGATTGCAGGTGCGTCTTGAAGGGGCTGATTTTGAGCGTGTTAAACGTCGTGAAGGCATTATAATAGATGTTAAAAGTTGATAGCGATAAAGTAATCGAAATCATAAGAGAAACGGCAGAAACCGTTATATTACCTCGTTTTTGTAATTTGTCTGAATGTGATATTAAAAGCAAAGAAAGTAAAGACAGACCAGCAGATTTGGTTACAATAGCCGATATTGAGGCAGAAAAAATCCTCTCAGAAAAACTTGGTTCACTTATCAACGGTTCAAAAGTTATTGGTGAAGAAGCAGTTTATGAAAATCCTGCTATTCTTAATGCTCTTGCCGATGATAGCCCCGTATGGGTGATCGACCCTATTGATGGAACAAAAAATTTTGCAAATGGCAATGAAAGATTTGCTGTGATTGTAGCTCTTGTTTGCAATGGTGAAACGATTGCTGGCTGGATACATGACCCTGTTAAAAACATAACTGCAACGGCAGAAAAGGGCGGTGGAGCTTGGCTTGAAGGTGCTAGAATTGAACTTCCTCCATCAAAACCTATTAATGAAATGACAGGTGGTCTTGGACATAAACGCAACCAGATTAAAAACCATGTAAAAGAAATCCAAAGTTTGGGCAGTGCAGCTCTCTATTATCTTGAGCTTTTAAAAGCTAATCTTGATTTTGTTTTTTTTCGCAATCAGCTTAATCCAGGGGATCATGCAGCAGGTGTTTTGATGCATTCAGAAGCTGGAGGATACTCAGCACTTCTTTGCGGTGATAAATACCAGCCATTTCTAACCGATGATTATCTATTGCTGTCATCTAACAGAGTAACATGGGACGAGCTTAGTTCTAAAGTTTAGAGCCACTCTGATTTAAAAGCTTTTTCGTCATTACGAGGGACTTTAGTTTTGTGGCAATCTCTCTTTTCTTAAATGAGATTCTCACGTAGCAAAGCTCCTCAAAATGACAGTTGTATTTTACAGCCCAAAACTATCTTCCTTTGATTGCTTTTTTTGCTAAAGATATTGCAGTGTTTACAGGGTCTTTTGCTTTATATCTACATTTATTAGCAACTATAGCATTTGAGAATTTTACACCGTCAAGTTTAGCCCCTTTGAGTTTTGTACCTTTAAGATTAGCTTCTTGAAGAATCGAATCGCGAAGGTCTGTATTTTCAAAGTTAGCTTTTTCAAGGTTAGCCTTTAAGAAACCTGCTCCATTAAGTTGAGCTTTTTCAAGGTTTGCATTCTTTAAGTTTGCT
>DAOWDM010000079.1 GCA_030639035.1 Alphaproteobacteria bacterium | reverse complement strand
AATCCGCCGTTTCTTTATCAAAAAGAATATTTAAAAGCGGAAGCAGTGCAACAATACCAATACCGTCCGATAAACTTGAAACAAACAAGCTCAAAAGAACCGTTACTGACTTCCCTTTGTAACGCCCAAGAAAGTATTTATAAACTTCCAATGATGATTTTTTATCAGTTTTATTCACTTATACAGTGCCTTATAAAATTACCTCAGTCGTCATTCTGAGGGCTTTTTAAGCCCGTAAGAATCTATAGTACAAATAACGTCTTCCCATTTTTGCCATACTTTATTGCAATCGTGGAGTAATTGCACCTGACTTTTTGCTTTTTCTGAGATAGTTTTTGCAAAAGGCTCGTCTTTTGCCAGTCTGTCTATAGCTTCGGTTAGTTTTTCAACATTTTCAGATGGAAACATCAGGCATGACTTTTTATGCTCTAAAATCTCAAAAACTCCAGTACAGGCATCACTTACAACAGCAGGAACTCCTGAAACCACTGCTTCTAAAAGAGCATTTGGCATTCCCTCATGTCTTGACGGTAAAACATATGTTTTAGCTTTTAGGTAATATGGAAATGTATCAGGCACAAAACCTTTAAATATCACTTGTTCTTTTAAGCCCAGTTCATGCGTTTGTTTTTCTAACTCATCACGCAAACTGCCTTCACCTAGAATCACTAATTTCCAGCCGTTTTTCCTGATTTCAGAATTTGCAAAAGCAGGAAGCAAAACATCATAAGCCTTTTGATGATGAAGTCTGCCTACTGCAAGCAGTATTTTCTCACGCTTTATATTAGTTATATCAGGAGCAATTACAGGATTCGGAACTATTGCTAATTTATGCTCTGGAACAAAGTTTTTCATAGTCTCAACCGCAGTTTTACTATTAGCTGTAACAACATCAGCTCTTTTATAAAAAACTTTCCTTAAAAAATCCCATAAACGTCCTAAAGACTGCTTTGCAGGGTCATTTCTTTCTGAAATAATAACTGTTTTTTTCAAAAACATACACGCAAGAATTGTCAGGATATTTGTAGTTCCGATGAAGCTTATAACTGTCTTTGCTTTGCTTTTTTTAATCGCATTTCTTAAAGCAAAAATCCGCCTTAGATTTCCAGTAATGCCCCCAAATAATCCCGATGATTTCCCTGTTGCATTAAGAGCAATCCGATTAATGGATTTGTTTAAAATAATCCTGTCATTTTCAGCCAATGAAAGAGTAATAACCGTTACATTCAAGCCATTTTCAGCCCAATGATTAGCAAGAGCTTTTATAACATTCTGAGCCCCACCTCCGCCAAGGTCTGAAACAACGATTATACGGTCAGAATTTGTCATAAACTGCCTCTATAATCTTAGTATAATCATCAGGATTATAACGTTTTGCATATTCAAAAGCAGCGTTTGTAATTTGCGTTTTTTTATTCTCGTCATTTAGAAAAACAAGACCTGCTTCAGCCATTTTTTCCGCATCATCAACAGGAGTTAAAAAACCTGTAACACCGTTTTCAATAATTTCAGAATGACCTCCTGCATCAGTTGCCACAACAGGAGTTTTTACAAGCATAGCCTCTACCAAAGTACGCCCGAAAGCGTCTTGAACAGACGGAGCAAGCATTAAATCACAAACAGCTATCCAAGGCTCTATAGGAGTTTGAAAGCCTGCAAATACTAGATTATTTTCACAATCAGCTTCTTTTGCCATTTTTTTCATGCGTGGAATATAGTTTTCTCTGTCTTCTCCAAAAACAGCCAATATTATTGGAGCTTTAAGCTGTTTTTGCATTAGGATACAGCTATCAATAAACTGCAAAGGACGCTTTACGTCTCTTAAATTGCCGAAAGTGCCGATAATTTTTGCATTTTCAGGTGCTTTTGCATCATTAATCAACTTTTTACGGCAATTTTCAGGCTTTATATCACCTAAATATGGTTTTATAGGGTTATTTACGACAAAAGACTTGTATTTTATCTCTTTTGGAAGCTCTTTTTTAACATACTCAGAAATACATAATATTTTTGAAGCAAGTCTAGCCATTATTGAAAGAAACCTTGAGCGAGCAAACTTTGTCCTTTGATGCCAGACAAGAGGAGCTTTTGCAAACTTAGACGGCAAGCACCAAGTCAAGTGCATACGTCCATCATTGGTATGAACAATGTCGATTTTGTTTTTTATTATGAATGAAAAAATAGGAAAAAACGTTTTTAATAAGGCAAAAAATTCTTTGATGATTTTTACATTCCTGCCGACACAACAAAGAATAGGTAAAATCTCGTATGGCAAGCCTCTTTTATCAAGATAATCGCTGAACACACCTTTTTCATGCAGAACAATCACAGGATTAAAGCATTTCCTATCCAAATGCTCAATTAAAAGCAAAGAGGATAAATGACTCCCCCCAATACTGTCGCCTACAAACGGAAAACACACTGTTTTTATTTTAGTTTTTTCCAAATCAACACTCCGCTGTCATGCTGAACTTGATTCAGCATCCACCTTTTTAAATGGCAAAGAAAATGGATCCTGAACTAAATTCAGGATGACGATTGAGTGTGAATGCTCAAAAATCTTTATTTTCATTTATCAACTCTTTTTCTGTATAATTTCCAGAACGAGCTTGTTTAAGACTTTCACGCAAAAGTTCTGCATTTTTTGGAGAACGCAACAAATATTCCGTTTCTTCCTGCGACATTTTCACAATCTCACTTCTTAGGAGCTAGTAGAATCGTTCTGGCACAGCCTGTGCCTGCTATGAAGTCTATGGCGTCTTCGTGGGTTACGTTTTCATAGATTACTCGGGTTAGACCGTCGGTTTTTATTGGGTCGCAGCCTTTGTAGCCTCTGTCGTTTATGATTTTTGTTCCTCTTGCCCATGAAGATGAGAGGTATGGAACTTCGTATCCATTTTCAAACAATTTTTCAAGCAAAGGCACTATGTCATGCTCTTTTGAATAGCTTGAAGGGTGAGTTTCAAAGCATATCATCGGGCGGTATTTTCCAGCTACAATATCATCTATCATGCCATTGATAACGTTGACCTCATGCCCTTCAACGTCCATGCGGATAAGGTCAGGAGCTCCGTGTTCTGCAACAAGTTCAGGCACAGTATAAGACTTTACCTTTACACTTTCCCCAGACATAAACTCAGAAGCAGAACTGTCAGGGTGAAAAGTGTTTAGATTAGAATGTTTCGCAAGGAAAAATTCTTTTTCGCCTGATTCATCTGAAACAGCACCGCTTAGAACTGTAACTTTGTCATATCCGTTAAGCTCAAGATTTTTTTTCAAATTTACTATGTTGGAATCAGAAGGTTCTATCGCAACGACTTTACCTTCTTTGCCAATCAAAGCATGTTCCATCATGACATAATAACCGATATTTGCACCTATATCTAAAACCTGCATTCCTTTTTTCAAGACTTTTTCAAGCATGATTTTATGGTCAAGCTCTCTAGTTCCGAACAGAATCAAAGTTCTAGAAATCCCTGGGTCATTGTTATCAAGATACATTTTGTAATCGTTGACTTTTCTTATTACAAAACGTTTTCCAAGCAGGATTTTACTTAGCTTTGCTGAAATAAGACTTACAACAGCATGAACCATGACAAAGAAACCTCTGTCTCTGACTGTAATAGCGGCACTTTTAATCAAACTCATTTTTTATTCCTTTTTTGTCAGAATATATTCATCAAGTTTATATTCTGTAACTTCTTTTCCATTGGCATCTTTAACTCGATAACCAAGTTCATCAATTAAAGAATCCAGTTCTTCAACACTGCTTCCAAGCTGTTTTAGATGATACGGGTGAACGCTTAGATAAATCACAGGAGAACAGCGTTTCAGCAGTTTTTTAGCACCTCTTAAAGCGTAAATTTCCGCACCTTCTATATCAATCTTGATAATCTCTGGAGTTAAATCATGTTTTTTGCAAAAACTGTCAAGACAAACTTGTTTCCTAGAAGTTTTTATAAACTCCCCTTTATCGCTGTCAGGGATAATCGAGTTCATTCCTGTAGCCTGTTTCTGCTCATAAAAACAAGCCTCGGCTTTGTCTTCATCACCAATCAGATAATTAAAAACCTCGACATTTTCAATGTTGTTTAAAGCAATATGGCTTTTAAGATGAGCATTATTAGCAGCTGCAGGTTCGAAAGAATATATTTT
>DAOWDM010000170.1 GCA_030639035.1 Alphaproteobacteria bacterium | reverse complement strand
TCTATTATTATTTTTTTTTCTTTTTCTTTATTGAAAACAGATATGTTTGTTTTTAAATTAGAAGCATCAATAATTTTAACCATTACAAATAAATTCCTTGTTTTAGAGTAATATCAATTATAATTGAGTTTAAAGGGTGCTTGGATTAGGAAAAAGAATTTTAATCAGTAGCCATATGTATAACTCTTTGAGGAAAAGGAATCTCGATGTTTTCTTGGCGGAATTTATTGTCTATATCAAAGCGTAATTCACTGGCTATATGTCGGCGGTTGTGTACGTTTGAAGTATAGCAGTACAGTTTAAAATCAAGACTGCTGTCGCCAAAGTTTTTAAACTCCACAGATATTTCAGGTTTTGACATGATGTCAGCATGATTTTTGGCACATTCAAACAGTATTTCTTTAACTTTATTTGTGTCAGAACCATAAGCCACACCTACTGGTATTTCTATTCTTCCATAGCTGTCCTTGTGTGTAAGGTTGGTTACAGCATTAGAAATAATCTCGGCGTTTGGAATAATGATAGATGCTCTTTGCCATGTTTCAAGCTCTGTAGCTCTTATGTTTATTTGTTTTACAACGCCTTCTTGGTCATTGACGACTACCCAATCGCCTACTTTTATAGGGCGTTCTATCAGAATAATAATCCCTGACACAAAATTATTGACTACGTTTTGAAGTCCGAAACCAATACCAACAGACAAAGCACCTGCTATCATGGCAAGATTTGTAAGGTCAATTCCTATGACAATTATACTTGCTGCAAAGGCGGCTATAACGCCTATGTAGCTTATGCCTGAAGACAATGAGTGCTGCAGGCTTTTCTCTAAAGATGTTTCGGAAAGCACTTTATCCATCAATATTCGCTGTGCAAGACGTGATAAAGCAATGACTCCGACAAAAACAATTATTGCAAAGGTAACGTCAACCAGTGAAAGAGTTGCCTCACCAATAGAAAAGCCTGTAAAAATCTTAGCTGTCCATCTTAGAACGTCTTCTTTTGGAACGCCCCAGCTTGGCAGCATTACCATAATTCCGATTATGCACAGAATTGGCTCTACTGCTTTATGAAGCCAGAAATATATTTTTTTTAATGTAGTAGATTCTACATCAAGATTTTTTGTTATGAAATCAGCATGGTGCAGCATGGAAATTGAGTCATGCACTAAACCGTGTCCAAGCAGTAAAATTCCTATAACTCCGCCACTGAAAAGCAGCCTTGATAGAATAAACTCGCCAAAGTTGATATAACCTACAAGACAGGAAACAGCTCCGATTAAAGCTAGAAACTTAACTATAGAACGCAGTATCAGCCAATAATCTTTTTTTGTTTTGGCAGGAGTTTTTTCTTCACTTTCATCACGCTCCCACAGCCATTTTTTTGTAAGAGTTAGAATGCACAGCAATTCAAGGCAGGTAATTATGCCTGTATAAAATGAAGTCAATTCCTCGGAAAAAGTAAGCTTTCCAGCCGTAAAATGCAGAAAACCGTTAATGGCAAGAAGCAATGCAAGGAGGTTGACTCTGTAATTTATACTGCTGGCTTTTACAGAGCTTATATTAGTTAGTCTCCATGTTGGCAAATCAGGATTAAGGACTACTCGAGAGAATGCTTTAACCAAAACAAGCCATAAAAACACCAGTAAAACAGCCCCAAGCATTTCAGCAAAAAGACCGTGGATAATAGCCTGCGGACTAGACAGCCAATAGAAAAAAGCTGCCATAATTGCAGCAGGAATAACGCCTCTTGCCACTGCTGCAGTAAAAGCTCCAAGCAGTCTTCTGGCGTACGCAGGTTTTTTTAATGATGAATCATAGCCGAATTTTTCAAGTAGCCATTTCTTAATAAACCAGCCTATAAAAATCGCCGCTAACATAGCCAGCAATACAGGTGATGAGCTGGTTATTTTATATTTAGGCGTTTTATACCATTCAACAGGTGATTTTATAATTGTATCAACTATGGAAAAAAGTTCAGGAACAGCACTTATTATTACCGTTGGAGATAATGGAGATGCCTTGTGTTCAATAATATTTTCAATAAGCCTTTCTCTGCTCAAAGAAGAAAAAGTTTTTTCAAGCTCTTCGGTTCGAGCCAGAGTTAGTCCTGCTTCTGCTAGATGAGCCTTGATTATAGCGACTTTTTTTGTGTAAAACTCACGTTTAGAGGATATTTCAGCGAGTTCTGGAGGGCTGTCTTTTTCAGGCTTAACACCTAGTGTATTTAATAGTTTCTGTATTGAAACGAGTTCTTTTTTTAAATCATTTCTGTTTTTAATTGCTTCATTGCGAACCCTAGAAACACGCTTGCGATAGTCAGAAAGAGACGCTTTATCCCCCTTCGCATTACGAGCAAAATCCTCAATCGTGTTGAGTTCCTTAGCCCATATATCCGAACTTATTTCACCAGCCAAAACATTTCCAGATACATTCAAAGCCAGAAATACAACAAAAACCTTTAAAAACCGCATCAAAACAACAACCCCCTAATACAAAAGCACTGCCCGATTTTATACTAAAAGTGTTACTAAGAGATTGAACTGTTTTAAGTTTAATCAAACTCTTTTGTCTTGTATCTTTTTTTATTGTGTTATATAAAAAACCAACATGAACGAGAAAAATTCTCTTTAAGGAGTGGAAATGTTAATTCGTTTTTCTGTTGCAAATTACAAGTCTTTCTATGAAGAAACCTCGCTTAATATGGTAAAGACCAAAGAAAGAAATCACCCTCATCATATTAATAACGACACATCAGGAGATTTTAAAACTTTAAAATCTGCAATAATCTATGGTGCAAACGCATCAGGAAAATCGAACCTTATCAAAGCATTAGCTTTTTTTCAGAGTTTTGTTTTAAATGGCAGAAAACGGAATCAAAGCATAGGAATTGAACATTTTTTATTGTCGGGAAAAAGTGGCGAACCAAGTAGTTTTGAAGTTGAATTTAAAATAAACAAAAAAGCATATGCGTTTGGCTTTAAAGCAACAGACAATGAAATAAAAGAAGAATGGCTTTATCAGATATATTATTCTGAGCAAAAACCAGAAAAACTTATTTATTATAGAAAAGGTCAAAAATTAAAAGAATACGGAAAATCTTTACCTGAAAAAACAGCTAACTATCTAAAAGAACGTATTCCAGAAGCTCATAAAAGCATACTTTTTATTACAAAAGCATTTGAAGATTCTTTTGATCAGTTCAAAAATGTTAATGATTGGTTTAAAAATCTTCGGATTATTACTCCACATCATTCTTTAAAAGCAGATATTTTTTTGGATATTGATAATGATAATGATTTTAGAAAATTTATCGCATCTTCTTTGAAGTATTTAGATACAGGGATTGTAGATGTTAGCATCAAAAAAGTGCATGTTGATTCTTTAAAAATATCAACAAAATATATTGATATTATGTGTCGTAATATGGAGGAAGGTCAAAACGTTACTGTTCCTTATTTTTTGACCAACGGAGAAAAAATTCTTTTTCAAAAGAAAAAAGGTAAAATTCAAGCCGAAAAATTATTTACACATCACAAGACAAAAAATAATAAAATAAAGAAATTTGATCTTAAAGATGAATCAGATGGAACAAAACGAATTGTTGATTTATTGCCTCTTTTTTATCAAGCTGAAAAAGCAGTTTTAGTTATTGATGAACTTGACCGTTCATTGCATCCTGAAATAAGCAATTATTTAGTAAATCATTTTTTGCAAAATAAAGAAAAAAACGATTCTCAATTAATCATAACGACACATGAAACAAGCCTTTTGAATACGGCTACTGTAAGAAGAGATGAAATCTGGTTTGTTGAAAAAAACAAGGAGCAAAGTAGCAAATTATATTCCCTTAGTAGTTTTGATCAGCGTTATGATAAAGAAATAAGAAAAGCATATTTAACAGGACGTTTTGGTGCAGTACCTAAAATTCACGAGCATCAAAATGGGTAGAAAGAATAAACCCTTTAACAGAGATGAAACCCCTAAACTTCCGTTTAGAAAAGTTTTTCTGATTGCAACAGAAGGAAAAACAGAAGGAAAATATCTTTCAAAATTAAATGAAAGATTCGGAGATATTGCTCGTTTTGAGATTATCCCCATTCCTCCAATAGAAAAAGACGGAAGCTCTTCTCCTAAAGGTGTATTAAACAGATTAAATAAAGAGAAAAAAAATAGTAATAAAAATTATAAAGATAATGATTGCTGGCTTTTTCTTGATGTTGACCGTTGGGATAAAACAGGAGAAGTTGGCAGATGTGGAAAATTGCAGGAAGTTATAACCTTATGTGAAGGAAAAAATAATTATAATATTGCCATTAGCAACCCATGTTTTGAAGTTTGGTTGTGTATGCACCAGAATAATTTTGATGAAAAACGTGCAAATAAAAAATGTACTCCGCAGGAGTGCAAAGATTGTTTTGGAGCATTGCGAAAAGAAATAGGCGATACAGATTACGAAACCTTATTAAGCAATCTTCAATCTGCTGTAGAAAATGCTAGAAGATTAGAAAACAATCATAAAATCCCCGACAAACCTGGTAGCAGTGTCTATAAGCTTGTAGAAGAGCTTCAAATAGATAATAATTCTTAAATGCTAACTTACATCACCAGACGGTTATTTTTAATTCCCCTGACTTTGTTTGGGATTCTTTTTGTTAATTTTATTTTTGTTCAGCTTGCACCGGGGGGGCCTGTGGAGCAGGTTTTGGCTCGGTTGGATGGGATTAGTACTGATGCTACGGCTCGGTTTTCTGGGAGCAGTTCGGGGGCGGCGGAAAAGGCGGCTGTGCCTAGTAAAAATATGCGTTCGGGGACTGCTCGATATAGGGGGGCTCAGGGGCTTGATGCTGATTTTATTGCTGATTTAGAAAAACAGTTTGGGTTTGATAAGCCTGCTCATGAGCGGTTTTTCATTATGCTGTGCAATTATGCTCAATTTGATTTAGGAACGAGTTTTTTTAAAGACAGAAAGGTTGTCGACCTTGTTCTTGAAAAACTGCCTGTGTCGATGTCTTTGGGCATTTGGAGCACTCTTATTATTTACATGCTGTCTATTCCTTTGGGTATTGCTAAGGCAAATAAAGACGGTTCTCGTTTCGATGTCGTAACGAGTTGGGTGGTAGTTGTAGGCTATGCTGTGCCTGGGTTTTTGTTTGCTATTCTTTTGATTGTTTTGTTTGCAGGGGGGAGTTATTTAGACTTATTTCCTCTAAAAGGGATTGTTTCAAACAACTGGCATGAGCTTTCGTTCTTTTCAAAAATCACGGACTATTTCTGGCATATGACTTTGCCTGTAACAGCAATGGTAATCAGCGGTTTTGCAGGGCTTACCATGCTTACAAAAAATTCGTTTTTAGAGGAAATAAACAAGCAGTACGTAATAACTGCACGCTCTAAAGGTCTAAATGAAAGACGTGTTTTATATAATCATGTTTTTAGAAACGCTATGCTTATAGTTATTGCAGGATTCCCTGCAACTCTTGTAAACATGCTGTTTACAGGCTCTGTTTTGATAGAGGTTATATTCTCGCTAGACGGGCTTGGGCTGCTTGGTTTTGAAGCCGTAATGAATCGGGATTATCCTATAATGTTCGGGACTTTGTTTGCTTTTGGACTGCTGGGGCTACTACTTAATCTTATAAGTGATATTACGTATCATATGATTGACCCTCGGATTGATTTTGAAAAGAGGGATACATGACTTTATCTCCAATAGCACAACGCAGGCTCTATTTATTCAAGAAAAACCGCAGAGGATTTTTCTCGTTCTGGATTTTTCTTGTTATGTTTACTTTAAGCATGTTTGCTGAGTTCATAGCTAATGACCGCCCTTTAATAGTCAGCTATAACGGCGGTTTGTACTGTCCTGTGATAATGGATTATACGGAAACTACATTCGGAGGGGATTTCCCCACTCTTACAGATTACCGAGACCCTTATATTATCGAGCAAATAGAGTCAAAAGGCTGGATATTATGGACTGCTATTCGTTTTTCATATGACACAATAAACTATGATTTGCCTGTTCCTGCACCTGCTCCGCCGTCGGCTGAGAACTGGTTTGGCACAGATGATTTAGGGCGAGATGTAGCGGCACGCATGATTTACGGATTCAGAGTTTCTGTATTATTTGGGCTTGTTCTTACGGTTATTTCATCAATTATCGGTATATCTGCTGGAGCGGTTCAGGGCTATTTCGGAGGTCGTATAGACCTGATTTTTCAGCGTTTTTTAGAAGTATGGGGAAGTATGCCTCAGCTATTTATTCTAATCATAGTCTCAAGCATTATTATTCCTAGTTTTTGGACTTTGCTTTTTGTGCTGTTATTGTTCAGTTGGACAAGTCTTGTCGGCGTGGTTCGGGCGGAGTTTTTGCGAGCTAGAAATTTAGAATATGTCAGAGCTGCAAGGGCTTTGGGCATGGGTGATTTTCATATAATGTTTAAGCATATTCTGCCTAATGCGATGGTAGCAGCTATGACTTTTCTGCCGTTTATTTTGTCAGGTTCTATTGTAGCCCTTACGGCTCTTGATTTTCTGGGGCTGGGCTTGCCTGCTGGTTCGGCTTCACTTGGGGATTTAGTAAGGCAGGGGAAAGAGAATCTTCAAGCTCCGTGGCTTGGTGTTTCTGCTTTTGCAGTGCTTGCTTCAATGCTGATTCTTCTGGTTTTCACAGGGGAAGCGGTACGTGATGCTTTTGACCCGAGGAAAAATGTAGCATGACAAAACTGCTTGAAGTAAAAGACTTGTCGGTTTCGTTCGGCAGTGGAAAAAGTGAAGTCAAAGCCGTTCGTGGAATTTCTTTTTCTATCAATAAAGGGGAAACTCTGGCGTTGGTTGGGGAAAGCGGTTCTGGAAAATCTGTAACGGCTCTTTCAGTGCTTCAGCTTTTGCCGTATCCAAGAGCAAAACATCATTCAGGAAGCATTAAATTTGACGGAACGGAGCTTATAGGAGCTGTCGGCAAAACTATAAGAGATGTTAGAGGCAACAAAATTGCTATGATATTTCAAGAGCCTATGACCTCCTTGAATCCGCTTCATTCCATTGAAAAACAGATTTCAGAAACTTTGGAAATACATAAAGGAATCACAGGAAAAGCCGCACGTTTGCGAGTTTTGGAATTGCTGGAACTGGTAGGGCTTGCCGATGCTTCAAAAAGACTGACTGCATTACCTCACGAACTTTCAGGAGGGCAAAGACAGCGTGTAATGATAGCTATGGCTTTGGCTAATGAGCCTGATATTTTAATAGCAGATGAGCCTACAACTGCGTTGGACGTTACTGTTCAGGCTAGGATTTTAGACCTGCTTAAAGACCTGCAAAAAAGGCTTGGAATGGCAATGCTGTTCATTTCCCATGACCTTGCAGTAGTTCGTAAAATGGTTGATTGCGTTTGCGTAATGAAAGACGGGAAAATTGTTGAAAGCGGAAAAGTTAATGATGTGATGAGCAATCCTCAGCACCATTATACAAAGCACCTTCTTAACTCCAGCCCGAAAAAAAGAATTCCTCCGCAAATAAAAAACGCTAAAGAAATAATAGCTGCTGATGATTTGAAAGTTTGGTTTCCTATTAAAAAAGGACTCATCAGGCGGACTGTTGACCATGTTAAGGCGGTTGATGGAATATCTTTTGCGATTAAAGAAAATCAAACTCTTGGAGTTGTAGGGGAAAGCGGTTCAGGCAAAACGACACTAGGGCTTGCTTTGCTGAAACTTCTTGGCAGTCGGGGGGCTATAAGATTCCGTGGAGCTCCTATAGATACGCTGTCTATAAAGCAAATGCGTGGTTTAAGGGAATACATGCAAATAGTATTTCAAGACCCGTTTGCTTCTTTAAGCCCAAGAATGTCTGTCGGGCAAATAGTGGAAGAAGGACTTATTCTACATGGGCTTGGCGGATTTAAAACAGCTAGAAAAGAGCTAGTCGTCAAAGCCTTGGAAGAAGTTGGAATCGACCCTGCTGATATGAATCGCTATCCGCACGAATTTTCAGGAGGACAAAGGCAGAGAATAGCCATTGCTAGAGCTTTGGTTCTAAAACCAAAATTCGTTGTATTAGATGAGCCTACAAGTGCTTTGGACGTTTCTGTTCAAGCCCAAATCATCAACCTTTTGCAGGATATTCAGGCAAAGCATAACCTAGCCTACATGTTCATAAGCCACGACCTAAAAGTCATTCAAGCCATGTCAGACAACGTTGTGGTTATGAAAGACGGAAAAGTAGTAGAAGCAGGCTCTACAAACGAGATTTTTAACAACCCAAAAGCTGATTATACTAAAGAGCTTATGAACGCTGCTTTTATATGACACTTACAGCAATGATGGTGAAAGAAAAACATCATTTTTCTGGTTTTTTTTCTTATTGGGGACTATAAATTACTAAGGTACAGTTAAATTAAAATAAGGTAGGTTTCCATGAAAAAAGACTCTGTCAAAAAATATGATGTTGTAGGGATAGGCAGGGCTTTTATGGACGTTGTTGGGCATGTTTCTGATGACTTTTTGAAAGAACACGGGCTTGATAAAGGCTGTGGGAACTATCTTGATGTTGAACATTTAAGGGAAATACGCAGTAGCTTGCCAGATGCAAGGCTTTTTCCAGGCGGAGCGGCAGGAAATACTATCAACGGAATCGCCTCTCTTGGAGGAAAAGCCGCCTTTTTTGGTAAGGCATGCAGCGATAATATGGGGGAGCATTTTTGTGCTGCCTATGACTTAGCTGGTGTTGATTATTTAACCGAATCCACTATTCCTTTTGCTCCTGAAAATATTGCTACAGGAAGATGTATTGTTTTAGTAACTCCAGACAAAGACAGAACTTTTGCTATGACTTTAGGCGTTTGTGAAAACCTTATGCCAGAAGACATAAAGCCGAAAGCAATTGAAGAATCCAAAGTGCTTTATATAGAAGGTCAAATGCTGGTTTCAGATTCTTCTAATGCAGCCGTAATCAAAGCTGTACAAATTGCAAAAAAAGCTGAAGTTAAGGTGTTTTTTAATCTGCATGACCTCAACTTTCAAAAAGAAAGTGTCCAGAAAGCAGTAGCTATAATCCGAAAAGCTTCAGATATTATTATTGGAAATGAAAGAGAAATAAGAAATTGTTTCGGTCTTGGAAAAACAGAAGATCCAAAAGAAAAGCTTACTCATCGGGAACAAATTTTGATTATGACCAAAGGCAGTAAAGGTGCTCAAATTTTTTGCGATAATGAGATTTATACAATTCCTTCTGTAAATAAAAGTGAAATTGTAGACTCGACAGGTGCTGGAGACATGTTTGCAGCAGGGTTTATTTATGGTTACTCCAGAAAATTTCCTATTGAAGCATCGGGAAAAATTGGAGCTGTTGCAGCAGCAGAAGTTCTAGGACATTGGGGAGGAAGACCAAGAACTGACCTGTCAGAAAGTATTCGCTCTATTCTTAAAACACACACGCTTTGACAAAAAGCAAGGAACGGTTGACAAAAAGACGACCATAGAATAATCTGAACTGTACATAAGAACAGGTGGAATATGCATAATAAAAAAACAAGCATTATTGAACAGTTTGACTCATCTAATACCATTAAATCAGGGCAAAAAGCTGTTGTTAAATATAAAATTCCAAACACTGATACATCTATTACATTGCTTGGCGATGAAAAAGATATCGCTAATCTTAAAAGCCTGATAGACCGTTCTGCAAAAAGTGAGCTTGCTCGAGAAGGAATGGAAATTGCTGGTAAAGGCGGCTACACACTTGAATATGCTCATGTTGAAGGAGCTGCTGGCGAATGTACAAAAGACGGTAAATTCATTACACTATCTCCACATATCACTGAAAACTCATCAATGTATATGTTTGCTCATGAAATACGCCATGCTGGGCAGTTTGAACGTGGTGCAGATGAAGATTTCGGTATTGAAACCGTTAAATCTGAAATTATAAAGTTTCGTGCTTCAGAAGCTGATGCTCAAACAGCGGCTGTAGGCGTTTGTTATGAGCTTGCTTTAAAAGGAGATAAATTCCCTATTCTTTGTATGAAAAGAGATGATGTAAAAGTTGTTGAAGCTTTTGAAAAAGCTGCGGCTGAAAAAGGCGGAGTTGAAAGCGGAAAAGCCCAAACCGAAGCTTTTAAAGGTTGGTATGACAACGATAAAGTTAAACAAGTTTATGAAATGATTTATGAAGTTGAAGATATGCACAAAGCTTTAAGAGAAGGGACTTCAGGCGACAGACCTTATGACAAAGTTCTTACAGGCGAACAGGTAGTAGCTAAATTATGCTTTGACAGTAAAAAAGGCAATTATTTTACTGACAACCCAAAAATTCTTGAAAGCGACAAGTATGTGGATATTGGTAAAACTACCTTGACGTTTTTCAAAAATTACTTCAAAGAACGTGAAGATAGAACAGGAAAAGCACCAGATAAGTCTATTGATGAATTACCTGTAAGAGGTCATTATGGCAATAACAAATTGGCAAAAACTACGGCGAAACGTCAAGAAGAAGCTAAAAAACGTGTAAAAGACAAACAGAACTCAATTGTAATGATGGCAAAGCAAAGGACAAGATAATGGCAGAACAACAAAGCATTATTGAACAGTTTAACTCATCTAATACCATCGAATCAGGGCAAAAAGCTGTTGTTAAATATAAAATCCCAAATACAGACTCATCTATTACATTGCTTGGCGATGAAAAAGATATTGCTAAATTAAAACAGCTGATAGACCGTTCTGCAAAAAGTGATTTTGCACGTGATGGAATGGAAATTGCTGGTAAAGGCGGATATACAGTTGAATTTATTCATGCTGAAGGAAAGGGTGGCGGTTGTGAAAAAGACAGTAAATCCATTACACTGTCTCCGCATATTCAGGACAATAATCTTCTATGTATTTTTGCTCATGAAACACGTCATGCTGGTCAGTTTGAACGTGGTTTAGATGAAGAATTTGGCTTTGAAACAATTAAATCAAGCATTATTAAAACACGTTCAGCAGAAGCTGATGCAGAAGCAGCTGCAGCAAAAGTTTGTTATGAACTTGCTAAAAATGGCAATTCTTTGCCTCTAAGTGCGATGAGAAGACGCTCTCCAAACATTGTTAACCCTTTTGAAAAAGCTGCGACTGAAAAAGGCGGTGTTGAAAGCGGAAAAGCTCAAACTGAAGCTTTTAAAGGCTGGTATGATAACGATAATCTCAAACATTCTTATGAAGAAAGTTATGAGATTACAGACATGACAAAAGCTTTAAGAGAAGGAACTTCAGGAGATAGAACTTATAGCGAAGTAATTACAGGTAAAAAAATTACGGAATTGGTTTGTTGGAATGGCAAAAAAGGCAATTATTTCACAGATAATCCAAAAATTCTTGAAAACGGCAAGTATTTAGATGTTGATAAAACTACTTTGACGTTTTTCAAAGATTATTTCAAAAAACGTGAAGAAAAAACAGGAAAAGCACCAGATAAGTCTATTGAAAAATTACCTGTAAGAGGTAGTTATGAAAATATGCAAGCTATAATGATGGCAAAGCAAAAGGCAAGATAAAGGAATAAAAAACTATGGAATCAGGCAACTTTGAAAAAGTCTCTGAAGAGCAGTTTCCAAAACTATTAGAAAGAATAAACGACCTTCATCATCGCCCTTTTTTCAATAAAGAAAGTTATTTGGAGACTCGACCTGTTTCTTTTTATAGAGATTATAAATTGTTAAAGGCAACTTCTTATAGCGGAATGTTCCCTGTTTCTATGCAGTTTTTCTATAACAGTAACGATATTGTCAAAGTAAATGGTGATCGTGCTACTTTTGAGGAAATGTCAAAAAAAGCAGATGTTCATTTGACTAAATACAATGTTGTTACGTATGCGAAAATTTTTCTTGGTTCTTTAATGACTGACGGAGGTAGTTTCCAGATAGTCCAGTCTTTAGAAGATGTAAAGTTCACAGGTGATATAACAGAAGAGCTATTAAAAGAACTCCCTGACCTTATTAAAACAGCAAAAATTACAAAAGCAGATGACGGTTTTATGCTTGATGCCAGCATGTTTTATGATAACAATCTGTATGATGCAGAAATTTTTATAGGAAAACATGGCGAGCTAGATATAAAAGAAGAAAAACTAATACGTGAAAATATCCCTACACGAGAAATTTACCTGCGATAACCTCCATTGTCATTCTGAGGGTTTTTAATAAAGCCCGTGAGAACCTCGTTTTTCTGTCGGAGTCAATGGATTCTTACGTCGCTTTGCTCATCAGAATGACGTGGTTAGGCGGAGTGTATTCAAACTAAATGACGGTTCTATTATGATTAAAAGGTCTTCTGTACAGTATTTTGCACTGATTCAAGCTTGCTGGAAATATGCAGGAGAAAAAAGAAAACACCTTATTCTTGTGTATCTTTTATCAAGTGCATCTGTTCTGTTTTTAATTGCTCAGATTAGCTGTTTTGGTAAGATTATCAATGCTATGCAAAATGGCGGTGATAATCTGCTGGAGAATCTTATTCAATTGTTTGCAGTTTATGCTGCTCTTGGTATCGGGTTTTGGGTGATTCATGCTCCGTCTAGAGTATTAGAGCGAAAAACAGCGTTTACCATAAGAAAAAATTACACTGAAAGCCTCTATCGCATTGTAACTGAAATGCCTATGCAATGGCATCAGGAGCATCACTCTGGCAACACAATTGACCGAATTAACAAATCTGCAAATGGGTTATATATGTTTGCAGATTTTCAGTTCATGTATATCCAAAGTATATGTTTGTTTTTTGGTGCTGCAATTGCGATGACTTTTATTTTCCCGATTGCAGGTATTATAGTTGTTACAGCAAGCGTACTTATATTCATTATGCTGATAAAGTTTGATGATGTCTTGATAAAGCTGCAAAAACAGCAGAACGAGCAAGAACATAAGCTGTCATCAGGGTTATTTGATTATATCAGCAATATTTTTACGGTAATTACTCTTCGTTTAGAAAGAACTTCCCGTGAGGAAATAAGCCGACGTATAGAATCTATTTTTCCGCCTTTGAAAAAAAGCATTTATATGCTTGAAATAAAATGGTTTGCAATGTTCTTTTTTATAATATTGCTGGAATGTACTGCTGTTCTTTCTTATATATTTTGGTCTTTTGAAGCAGGTTCTGCCATTATGATAGGCACGGCTGTTGTTTTGTATCAGTACACAAAAAGAATAAGTGAATCTTTTCGGTCTTTTGCGATTTATTATTATGAGCTGATACGCAATTATACAAACATGACGGCAGTGGACGCTCTTTTGGAAGATTATGAGAATCTTGCCATAGAAGAAACTTTCCGAGCTCCTGAAGACTGGAAAACAATAAAAATCTGCAACCTTACCTTTAGCCATGAAGATAAAAAGCATCGGCGGCATAGGCTGCGTGATGTCTCTATAACTCTTAAAAGAGGTAAAAGAATTGCTTTGGTAGGAGCAAGCGGTTCTGGTAAAAGCTCATTGATGGCACTGATACGTGGACTTTACCGCATAGAAGGAGCTTCAACAATCATTGATGGGGAGCGGTTTGAAGGTCTTTCTCCTCTTTATCCTGTTTCTACTTTAGTTCCTCAAGAGCCTGAAATTTTTGAGAATACAATCGGCTATAACATCACCGTCGGGCTTCCTTTTGAAAATGATGCTGTGCAGAAAGCTGTTGATACAGCTTGTTTTAACAATGTTGTAGAGCAGTTTCCTGAAGGACTTGAAACAGATATTCGTGAGAAGGGCGTCAACTTGTCAGGAGGGCAAAAGCAAAGGCTTGCTCTTGCTCGTGGAGTTTTGTCAGCTTCAAACAGGTCGCTAATACTGCTTGATGAACCTACTAGCAGTATTGATGCTGTAACGGAAAAACAAATATATCTGAATATGTTTTCATGTTTTAGCAATCACTGCATAGTCTCATCTGTTCACAGGCTTCATTTATTGCCTGAATTTGATTACATTTATGTAATGGAAGACGGAAGAATCATTGAAGAAGGTTCTTTTGATGAGCTAATAAAAGCAAACGGTTCTTTAACAAAATCATGGCTTCGTTATCAAGGTGAAAATTAAAAGCTCTGTTGTACAAAAGTGTTGCTACAAGCCTGCTACCATCAACCAACTTGAATAAGTTATATTTAACTCGTTGTCATACTCAAGCCGAGCTTAATATAAAGGAGCTGTTAAGCCCCGAAGCATGGAGTTTGAAGAAAAGGGTGATTGCAAAAAATTCGCTGTCATTCTGAACTTGATTCAGAATCTATCTTCTTTTTTTACAGTGAAAGAAGAAAAAGGTGGATCCTGAATCAAGTTCAGGATGACGGTTGGGGTGTTCAGGATGACGGTAGAGTTTCAAAACAATCCATAATCGTTTCGTTTAACTAACGACTCTGTCTAGCATTATTTAAGATTATTCTTGCTGTAAGGGCTTTGTCTTTTATGCTTTTATTTTCTTGCTCATGATTGTCATTAAAAGCACTTTTTTCTTTAGGTCTTACCTTGATTTCGTTCAGGCTTTCATCAGGAGACATTTTTTCAAAGTATTTTCTATCTTCCATTAGCAAAACTAGATTATCTTTATTTTCTTTTGAAATGGTTAGAAATTTTTCTGTTTCAAGGGTCTTGGGATTACCAGTATAATATGTACCCTCATCATATTTGCAGATTATCGAGATAACTTCTTCTGATGATAGATTCTCATTAAGCTTTACTTCGTTTATAGGTGTTCTTTTCAGATTATCTACATATATGTCTTCATATGTATTTTTGATTCCAGTGTTGTTGTACCAGCCTGTAAAGGCAACTGTAAGAGCTTTTTTCTTGTCATCATCAGTCTTAATGCCATGATTTTTTACAGCTTTATCAAAAACATCAACAATAGTTGGTGCAAATTGGGCTTGTATTTTATATGGTTCTTTGTCTCCAAGTTCTTTTAGTTCCCACGATGCAAGAGTGCCGTTTGCTTCCGCATCAGCTTCCATTGCAAAGTCTAGCATTAGAGCTGTTTTGATGTTCTTTTTAGGGTCAAAATCTTTCGCGTGTTCAAATTGAGCTGCATGACGAGCTTCATGGGCAAGAGTAGAAATAGCTATATCATCAGAAACACCTGAAGATAAAAGAATCATCTTTTCGTCAGGAATACAAAAACCTAAAGTGCTTATACCTAAATATTCCAAGCCAATTTTATATCCAGCTTTTCTTGCCTCTTCTAAATTTTTTCTTCCTGTAGGGCTTTTTGCAAGCCTTGTCGCAATTCCAGCAATCCGTTCTTTATCTGCATTAGTTCCGACTGCCTTAAAAAGGCTGTCATCATTTGAAACATTAGCTTGTAAATAAGAAACAGCTCTGTGTGCTATTCCGTTAAAAGCATTTTTTAATGATTTTCCCATGATGGCTACCTCTTAACGTCCTCTGCGTGCTGCTAGTGTTTGTGTTATTTGCTGGTTATTTGGTTTTGCTCCAGCTGTGCGAATCGGTAGTTCTTGCCAAGCATTATCAGCTGTTTCACGATTCATCATAAAGCGTCTTAGATAGCCCTTTGTAGCCATATCAATATCAACAAATTTATCATTTTCAAGGATTTTAGGATTGTCTTTGAAATAGCTTGTTCCGTCTTCTTTAAAGCAGACTCTATCGGCTATTTCTTTGCCAGAAATTTCATTTTCAAATTTCATAGCTCTATCTATGCCCTGACTTTTAAAACCGTCAAACTGCTGATTGATATAAATGCTTTCGTATGCTTTTTTTGTGCCGTTGTTGTCATACCAGCCTTTGAATGCTTCGGTTGAAGCTGTATCAACATCAGCACCTTTGCTAATAGCTAGTTCAAAAGGCTTTACAACAAAACGTTCAGTATCAGCAAAATCTTTATATGGAAGGTCATCGCCTTGCTGCGATAACTCCCAACCTGTAACACAAGCTATACGCTGTGCATCTGCTTCCATTGCACGGGTAAGCATAATCTGTGATTTAACAGAGTCGTTTTCAAAATCAGGTATAATATTGCGGTCAAACTGGTCAGCATGACGGGATTCATGAGCTAGAGCCGTTACAAGTACGCTATCGCTGAACACAGGGTTTAGGTAAATAACTTTTTCCTGAGGATTACAACCACCCATAGAACCTGGCATGTTCAGAATATCAATAGCATATCCAGCCTTTGCAGCAGCTTCTAAAGACTTTTTGCCTGTAGGGCTTTTTGCAACTCTGTTTATAATATCAACAAGAAACTTATTTGCTTCAGGTTCAGCTAAAAGTTCAAATGGAACTGCTGCTTCTTCATTATCTTGAACATTGTCAAAAGCTGCCTTTAAACTCGCCATAGTAATTTCTCCTGATTCTTTAACATAATACAAATTTTAGAACATTGTAGCGTAAACCAGAAACAAAAGAAATAGTTTTTGTCGAAAAAAGTATTTTTTTCTACAGCGTTTATTTATTATTATGGAATCATAGAAAGAAAAGAAATAGATTACATGTTAAAATATGCGTAAAATCATAATTACAAAAGAACATTTAAGAGGCAATAAAAAGAAATGGAACTTTCAGTATTAGTCGTTGTTCATAATGAAGAAGACAAAATCCAATCTTGCTTAAAGGCTTTAAGTTTTGCAGATGAAATTGTTGTAGTGCTTGATAAATGCACTGATAGCACTAAAGAACTTGCTTCAAAATTCACTGACCGTTTTATTGAAGGTTCATGGGATATTGAAGGCGAACGCCGCAACACTGGAATTAAAGCTTGTAAAGGAAAATGGGTTTTGGAAGTCGATGCTGATGAGCATATTCCTGAAGCTTTGGCAAAAGAAATACGTGAAGTTATAACTTCAACTCCATATGACTGGCATGAATTATTAGTAGATAATTATGTAGGGGACAGGCGAATCAGATACGGTACAGGTGCTTCTTACAGCAAAGCTGCCTACCCAGGATTATTCAAAAAAGAAGTTAAAAAGTGGGGGAATCAAAGAGTCCACCCATCTCTTGAATGGTCGGGGAAAAAAGGCTTTATGCTTAAAAATCGAGTTAAGCATTATGTTGACCGCAATATTTCTGACATGATAATCAGGCTTGATAACTACACAACAGCCAGAGCTAGAGATTTGAGAGAAACAGGAAAAACCGATTCTTTTATAAACAATTTGCGTCGCTTATTCTCAAGGTTTTTCAAATGCTATTTTGCAAGAAAAGGATACCGTGAGGGAGGCTATGGCTTTCTGTTTGCTTTGTTTGCAGGGCTTTATCCTTTATTATCGTATCTTAAAGCAAAACTGGAGGACAAATAAATGGCTCGTATTGTTATGGCAGATGACGGCGTTGTCTTTGACGGCAAAAGCCTTGAACACTCCCCATTGGGCGGGGTCGAAAGTGCTTTTATAAATCTTGCTGAAGCATTAGCAGGAAAAGGTCATGAAGTTCTAGCTTATAATAATTGTGAAGCTCCTCTTTCATACAAAGGAGTTGAATGGATTCCGATAAAAAACGGACTGCCTGAAAAAGCCGACCTTTACATTGCCAATCGTGGAGACAAGCTTATTTTAGGAATGCCAAAGGCTAAGCGTACAGTTTTTTGGATTCATAATCCTGCACGCTATCTTATGAAATGGCGGTATTTATGGAAGTTGGCAGTAAAACGTCCAACAATGATTTT
>DAOWDM010000078.1 GCA_030639035.1 Alphaproteobacteria bacterium | reverse complement strand
TGTTTTATTTCTAATTTTATTTGGTCGATACTCTCTTTTGTATCCTGCAGATTATTTCTGATATCACATTGATAAATTAAAAGTTGCTCTTTTCCTTCCTCCATAACGCTCCTGAATGCTGTCTGTTCTTTATTAAGACGAGCCAAAGCGTCCTCTGAAGGAGCTATACGTTCTTCTAAAACATCTATTTGTCTTGTCGCTGTTGTCAGCATTTCATCTGAATATTCACCTTTGTTGTCTGAACGAAATTGAAGAGCAAGAGCATAACCAAATATAAAAGACTCTGCATCAGCATGTACATTAAAAGAATTAGCTGATTCTGGCTTTGCACTTGCCGATGCTCCTGCAAGCATTCCAAACACCATTGGAAGATAACGCTTCATTGTAACAATCATCTGACCTAAAACACCATTACTGTGAACGGTGCAAAAAGCAGAATAGGAATCAAAAGACAACACTATAGATTCTACCGCCTCATCAATTTCTATTTTTTCATCTAAAATAGAATCAACTATGTCTACAAGATTTTCAGAAGCTGTTAACTGCTGCCCTATTATTGCTTCATTAAAAGAGGTATAATGAGATTTATCACAAGCATCAAAAATATCTCTCCATATTTTCAGCTCGACTTTTGCCCATTCTGAAACCTGCTCAAAACTGTCGAAACTAACCTTTCCGCCATTACTTCCAAGGTTTGCAATGATTGGTTTAGGTAATTTTACAGCCCCTGTTTTTTTATTCATGTTTTCCATATCGACTTCCTGTAACCACTTCTTTTTAATTTAGAACAAGTAATATTATCAGAAATTACAAATTAAATACCTTAATATTTTTTCTTAAATTTTTTCTGTTTTCCACACTAACTATATGTTTTTTAATGGTTTTGCATAAGGTACTATATTACCTCTCTTTAAGTGCATTGAAAAATAACGCTTTTTTATATTGACAATGCGTTTGATTTTGGCATACTTCGTTATCTTTTGAAATAAGTGTGTTTAATTTACACATTTAGTAACAGATTTAATATTTTAAGGATTATCATGAAGACATATTCTGCAAAAGCTTCTGAAATCGAGAGAAAGTGGTACATCGTAGATGCTACTGATCTCGTTCTTGGACGCATGTCAAGCGTTGTTGCGAAGTTACTTCTCGGCAAGCACAAACCTATGTACTCACCTAATCTAGATTGCGGTGATCATGTTGTAGTAATTAATGCTGAAAAAGTTCATCTCACAGGCAAAAAAGCTGAAAATGAAAAGTTTTACTGGCATACAGGCTACCCAGGCGGTATCAAAGAACGCTCTATGGGGCAGATTCTTGAAGGCAAGCACCCTGAAAGAGTTGTCATTAAAGCTATTGAACGCATGGTTCCACGTGGCAAGCTTGGTCGTCAGCAAATGACAAAACTAAAAGTTTATGTAGGCAGTGAACACCCTCACGAAGCTCAAACACCTGAGGTTCTTGATGTTGCAAGCATGAACCCAAAAAATAAACGGAGATCCTAAAAATGACAGATACAATAAAGTCCTTTGAAGATCTAAAGCAAGCAACAGAAACAACTGTTGTAGCTGAAACAGAAACTACAACAAAAATACGTAAACCTAAGAAAAAAGATGCTCAAGGTCGTATCTATGCAACAGGTAAACGTAAAGATGCTGTAGCTCGTGTATGGATAAAAGCTGGTACAGGTAATATTACTATCAATGGTCGTACTATTGAAAATTATTTACCTCGCCCAGTTCTGCGTATGATTATCAACCAACCATTTGTTATTACAAACAGAAGCGGACAGTTCGATGTGTTCTGTACTTGTAATGGTGGTGGTTTGTCTGGTCAAGCAGGTGCTATACGTCACGGAATCAGCAAGGCTTTAAATGATTATGAGCCTGAACTTCGTCCTATTCTTAAGAAAAACGGCTTTCTTACACGTGACTCTCGTGTTGTTGAACGTAAAAAATACGGTCGCAAAAAAGCTCGTCGTAGTTTCCAGTTCTCGAAACGTTAGTTTCTATCTGGAATTACAGAACAAAAAAAGGGTTGGTATTTTACCAGCCCTTTTTTATTTGTTTGGATTTAAGAATAGCAACGGCAGAAAACATCACTGTCATTCTGAACTTGATTCAGAATCTATCTTCTTTTATTACCTACCAGCAGCTTTTTTCAATGCAGCGATGTTGGCTTTGTTAAGATCTTTAGCTGCATTTTTAGCATCATCGATTCTAGCTTTTTCAATAGCTGTTTTATAGCCATTATGATTTTCTTTTGTTCTCTTTAACTCTTCTGGAATTTTTTTCCATGCTTCCTGTATATTCTTTGAAGAATCCTTGAACACAGGGGAAGAAAAAAGCTTCCCTATGTCAGAATTATACACTTGTTCATTCATAACATCTTTTATAGAAAGAGTAGTTCCTTCTTCTGTTAAGATTTGCTCTACAACATCAAAAACGCCTGTCCTTAATGCAAGACAAGCGATGTTGTTGCTTTTAAAAGGAGTCAAAAGCTTTTTCTTTTCCACTTCATCTTTAGAAACTGTTGCCATCAAATCTTGTTTGGTAAGTTTTTCTCCGTTCATCTCTGCAACATTTTTTACCTGATCTAAAATTCCACTTATTGCAGCAACAGAGAGCATCTTAACGCCATCTATACCAACAGTTAAAGTCTTACCATCTATTAAATGTTTTTCATTATAACTTCTAGCTTTAACCATATCCTGTTTTGTAATAGGATCTCCTGCCCTTTGCATAACACTACCAAGTTTCAAAAGAGCATCTTCTCTTGTAGATGACAATAATGCAGAATTATCATTGCCATTTAAAATATCCTCTTTTTTCAGCTTTTCACCTTGAAGAGCAAGTACAAACTCAGCTTCTAGAATACGACCACCTTTGCACAATTCAGGTAATTTTTCTTTTATCTTACTAGGCTTAATATTGCCTTTTTCAAAAAAAGTAAGAAAATGACGCATATTAACATCATCTGGCATTGTCATATGAACTTTTGCATAATCCTTTATAACATCATGAAGTTTAGACCTCATTAAACCATCTGATTTATATAGTTCTGGATATTTTTTCTTATCAGGAAGTTCATATGCTTTTGAAGTTGTCATCTCATTTACCTTTTCAATTTCATCTACCAGCAGCTTTTTTCAATGCAGCAATTCCACCCTTATTAAGAGCTTGTGCAGCTTTTTTAGCATCACCAGCTTTGGCTCTTCCGATAGCTGTTTTATAACCGTCCTGATTTCTTTCGGTTTTTTTGTATCCTTCAGGAAGGTCTTCCCATGCCTCATGTATGTTTTTTGTAGTATCCTTAAACACAGGAGAAGAAAACAGCCTTCCTATTTCATGCTTATATTTTTTCCCATTCATAACATCTTTTATAGAAAGAGTAGTTCCTTCTTCTGTTAAGATTTGCTCTACAACATCAAAATTTTCTCTCCTTAACGCTACACAAGCAATGCTGTTACCTTTATAATTAATAATACGATTATCATTTGCTTCATCTTCAGAAATTGTTGCTATCAAATCCTGCTTTGTAAGTTTTTCTCCGTTCATTTCAATAATATCTTTTACATTATCCAAGTTGTCTCTTATTGCAGCAACAGCAATAATACTGCTTTCTATTGTACCAATAGTATGAACGCTGCCATCAACTAAGGAGGTCATATTTTTATTATATTTTTTAGTCTCAACCATATCCTGTTTTGTAATAGAATCTCCTGCCCTTTGCATAACATCACAAAGTCGAATTAGATAACTTTCTTCTTCAGTAGAATTCCATAATGCAGAATACCCATTACTCTTTAAATTTAAAATATCCTCTTTTTTCAACTTCTCTCCTTGAAGAGCAAGTACAAACTCAGCTTCTAGAATACGACCACCTTTGCACAATTCAGGTAATTTTTCTTTTATCTTACTAGGCTTAATATTACCTTTTTCAAAAAAAGTAAGAAAACGATCGATATCATCAGCTTTTGAAGAATGCATGTGCTCATATGAATAATTTTTTATAGCATCATGAAGTTTAGTTCTCATAAAACCATCTGATTTGTAAAGTTCTGGATATTTTTTCTTATCAGGAAGTTCATATGCTTTTGAAGATGACATTACTTTAACTCCTTGTTCACACCTCATTCTACACAAAACGACAAAATCCGCAAGTTTTTTTTGCAAAACAATAACTTTTGAATATATTTACTTTCTTTGCTTTTCTTTGCTCGTAATTAGTGTATTTTTAATGGTCGAAGATTTATTTACAATCTCTTTAAAAAACAGGGGAAAGAAATGAATACTCCTAAAACAAACAACAAAAAGCTTCTCGCTTGGGTTGATGAAGTAGCTTCATTATGCAAGCCAGAAGAAGTCTATTGGTGCAATGGTTCTCAAGAAGAATACAATCGTTTATGCGATGAAATGGTAGAGTCTGGCACTTTTATAAAACTTAATGAAGAAAAACGTCCTAATAGCTATCTTTGCGAATCCGATCCAAGAGATGTTGCTCGTGTAGAAGACAGCACTTTTATTTGCAGTGAAAAGAAAATAGATGCTGGTCCAAACAATAACTGGGCTGATCCAAAGGAAATGAAAGCAAAACTTAGCAAGCTTTTTGACGGCTGCATGCGTGGTCGCACAATGTATGTAATCCCATTCAGCATGGGACCGCTTGGCTCTCCGATTGCTCATATAGGATTTGAAATAACCGATTCTCCATATGTTGTTGCAAACATGCGAATCATGACTCGTATGGGCGATAAAGTGCTGGAAGTTCTTGGCGATAAAGGTGATTTTATCCCATGCGTTCATTCAGTAGGTGCTCCTTTGGAAAAAGGACAAAAAGACGTTCCATGGCCTTGTAATGCTGACAATAAATATATTACGCATTTCCCTGAAACTCGTGAAATATGGTCATACGGCAGTGGTTACGGTGGGAACGCTCTTCTTGGCAAGAAATGTCTTGCTTTGAGAATTGCATCAGTTATGGCTCGTGATGAAGGCTGGTTAGCAGAGCATATGCTGATTGTCGGCATAGAAAGCCCTGAAGGTGAAAAAACCTATATTGGTGCTGCTTTCCCTAGTGCATGCGGCAAAACAAATCTGGCAATGCTTTTACCTCCGAAAGGTTTTGAAGGCTGGAAAATCTGGACAGTTGGCGATGACATAGCATGGATTAAACCTGACAAAGATGGAAATTTAAGAGCTATCAACCCTGAAGCAGGATTTTTTGGAGTTGCCCCAGGAACTTCTTATAAAACCAATCCATGTGCTATGGATTCAGTTGCTAAGAACTCAATTTTCACAAACATTGCTTTGACAGATGACGGAGATGTTTGGTGGGAAGATATGACAGATGAGCCTCCTGCACATTTGACAGATTGGAAAGGCAAAGACTGGACTCCGAGTAGCGACACTCCTGCATCTCACCCGAATTCACGATTTACAGCACCTGCTTCACAGTGTCCTGTTATTGATCCAAATTGGGAAAATCCAGAAGGTGTTCCTATAAGTGCTTTTGTATTCGGTGGACGCATGAGCAAAAATGCACCATTAGCTTACCAAGCTTTTAGCTGGAGTCATGGTGTTTATATGGCTGCAACAATGGGTTCTGAAAAAACAGCTGCTGCCGAAGGTCAAGCTGATATTAGACGTGATCCAATGGCAATGCTTCCATTCTGTGGTTACAACATGGGTGATTATTTTGATCATTGGTTAAACATTGGACGAAACATTCCAAAGCCACCACCAATTTTCAGAGTTAACTGGTTTGCTAAAGATGAAGATGGCAACTTTATGTGGCCTGGTTTTGGTCAGAATCTTAGAGTTCTCAAATGGATTGTAGATAGAGCTCGTGGAAGAACAGAAAGCATTGAAAGTCCTTTGGGAATGATGCCTAAATATGAAGATATACACTGGGAAGGTATGGATTTCAGTAGAGAAGACTTTAACAAGCTCATTGAGATTGATAGAGAAGGTGCAATGGAAGAGGTTGAAAATCATCAGGAACTTCTTGATAAATTCAACAAAAGCGGACATCTTCCAGAGGAATTTTTACATGAAAATGCTCTTTTGAAGCTACGTTTAAACCGCTCACCTAAAAAGTGGGAACTTCCTAAGTAATTGTAGAATATACTTTTACTAAAAAGCGGTTAAAATACTTTTCATAAGATTTTAACCGCTTTTTCATAAAGACAGAGTATTGTTTTGATATAAAATTCTGTATATTTAGATAATGTGCGGAAGTTCTATTGGAGAAAGCTATGAACGATACATCTGGAAAGACACCAGCCTCTGTAACCGATGAAGACACGACAGTAGAAATGACTATTCCTACTGAAGAAACAGAACATGAAATCGTTGAAGAGTTTATCGAGAAAGAAATAGCTGAAGAAGAAGCTCCTGAGGAATACGAACTCGAGGAAATCGAGGAAGAAATATCCGAGGAAGAATATCCTGAGGAAGAGTACGAACTCGAGGAAATCAAGGAAGAAATATCCGAGGAAGAATATCCTGAGGAAGAGTACGAACTCGAGGAAATCGAGGAAGAAATATCCGAGGAAGAATATCCTGAGGAAGAGTACGAACTCGAGGAAATCGAGGAAGAAATATCCGAGGAAGAATATCCTGAGGAAGAATACGAACTCGAGGAAATCGAGGAAGAAACTCCTGAGTTCTATGAATATAATTTCGGAGATGGTGAAAAAACATTTATTTCTGATGGAGACACAGACGTTATCAAGCTAGGAAAAGTAGGTTCAGGATATGATTCTTGGAATCTAGTTCTTTCAAGCGTAACTGTTATTCCTCTTGCAGATAAAGCTGGAGCAACTATCAGAATACCAGAAGACTGCCTTACTAAAGCTGTTTTG
>DAOWDM010000070.1 GCA_030639035.1 Alphaproteobacteria bacterium | reverse complement strand
TTTCACCGTATCAGGCGATGCAGCAACACGAGTCTCATGCTCCCGCCGCTCCTTAGGTATGGATATTTTCATTTTGTTAAACCCTTATTACATATTATTGTCATCCTGAACTTGTTTCAGGATCCACTTTTTTCAAAAAAATAGATGCTGAACTAAATTCAGCATGACAACCCCTTTTAAATTTATTATGGCAATCAAGATACACGTCATAAATAAAATTCACAAGACAATCACTGAAAGCATATGTGTTTTTTTTATTCATCACTTTTTACGTTAGATTTTAGCGATAGTGTTGGTTCTTGTACGCTGTCCCATAATTTTTGGTTTTTATCAAAATCTTTGCTGCCTGGCAGGTTTAAAGACGGAACATCAACGTCATCATTTTTATCGGATTCTGTTTTTGGCTTTGAACCGTATTTTGTTTGCTGTAGCATTTCAATCATGCTTTGCATTATTTTCTCGGTATTATCTGAAGACCTGCGAGCTTGTAATAGCAAAAGATGCAAAGCAGTACTTTGCCTGCGAACAACAACTCCATAGTAAATAAAACCGATTACCAGCCATAAAACCGCTACTGGAGCTATTGCAGCACCAACAAAAGCAGACAGTTCAAAAGGGTGAAGAGTTAAAAGATTTTCCCAGCCTATGCGGGAACTATAAATACACACTCCTCCCAGCCATAACAAAGACACAGAAACAGCTACTCCAAATAAAACCGCAAGTTTAAACAAAATTCATTTCCTAAAGTTTTTAAATAACATCTTAGATTTATAACCTATCAGCTTCTTATTTTAAAATGAATCATCAACCCGCTTGAAATAAAATAATTTTTACTGATTTTTTGTTTTACTGTCAGCAAGTATGCTAATAATATGCGAAGTATATTTTTAACAACAGATGTATAAAAGCTATGAATTTTCTTGATTTTGAAAAAACAATTGCCGAACTCGAAAGCAAAATAGAGGGTTTGCGGTATATGGAAGAAGCCGACGGCATTAATATTGCTGATGAAATCTCCCGACTTCAAAACAAAGTAAACAAACAGATAAGCAGCATCTACAATAAACTTTCGCCATGGCAAAGAACTCAGGTTGCCCGTCATTCAGACAGACCTCACTGTTTGGACTATATTAATAAGCTAATAGAGGACTTTACTCCTTTGGCTGGAGACCGCTGTTTTGGTGAAGACCGTGCTATAATCGGTGGACTTGGTCGATTCGAAGGACGTTCTGTTGTTGTTATAGGTCAAGAAAAAGGCAACGATACAAAAACCAGACTCGAGCATAACTTTGGTATGGCAAAACCTGAAGGATACAGAAAAGCTATTCGTCTTATGGAAATGGCTGATAAATTTAACTTGCCAGTGCTTTCATTTGTTGACACCGCTGGTGCATATCCAGGGATAGAAGCTGAAGCCAGAGGGCAAGCTGAGGCTATTGCAAAAAGCATTGAAACATGTTTGAAAATAAAAGTTCCTCTAATTTGCACAATCATAGGTGAGGGCGGTTCAGGCGGAGCAATTGCAATTGCAACAGCGAATACAGTTCTAATGATGGAGCATTCTATTTACTCAGTTATCTCACCAGAGGGCTGTGCGTCCATTCTATGGAGATCTGCTGATGAAACAAAAACAGCGGCTAACGCATTAAAAATAACATCGAATGACTTGCTATCTCTTAAAATAATAGATGAAATCATACCAGAACCTCTTGGAGGAGCACACCGAGACCATGCAGCAGCAATTGCAAATGCAGGAAAGGTTATTTCTAAACATTTAGATGAGCTGCTTGTTCTTGAGCCAGATGCAATACATGCTCACCGTCAAGAAAAATTCTTGAAAATGACTCGCAAAGATACATTGGACGGATAAGATTCTCATCTTGAGTTAAATGCGTGTTGAGAAAGTTTTAAAGGCTTTCTTTTTCTTTGTTTTCCCAGCTTAGTTTTTTACGATAGATTGTAGAAGGGCTGACTCCCAGCATGGCAGCGGCGTTTGGAATCATTCCATTGCATGCATTTATTGCATTCTCTATAGCTTCTTTTTCTACCTGCCATAATGGCTTTATATCAGTATTGTCATTTACAGGTTTTACAGAATGATTTTTTTTAGGAACACCATTTAAAGGCAGAAGCAGCATATCAGCGACAAGCTCTTTGCTGTCATTTAACACTACAGCATTTCGCAAAGTATTCTCTAGTTGTCTGACATTTCCAGGCCAATGATATGTTTTTAGCATTTCTTCGGCTTCGGAAGAAATATTCTTGAATTTTTTTCCTTCTTCTTTAGAAATTTTCCCAAGTAAACTATGAGCAATTTCTATAACGTCATTTTCTCTTTCTTTAAGATTCGGAATATGTATAGGAATTACATGAAGACGATAATACAAATCTTCCCTGAATCTGCCTGCTTCAACTTCTTTCCATGGGTTGCGGTTTGTAGCACATACTATGCGTACGTTCACATGCTTCATTTCATCAGAACCAACTTTGTGAAAAGTGCCTGTTTGAAGAAAACGCAGCAGTTTTCCCTGCAAAGAAAGTCTTAAATCGCATATTTCATCAAGAAATAGAGTTCCTCCGTCAGCCGTTAAAGCCGCACCTTCTCTGTTCTTTAAAGCTCCTGTAAAAGAGCCTTTTTCATGCCCGAAAATTTCGCTTTCCATAAGGTCTTTTGGAATAGC
>DAOWDM010000187.1 GCA_030639035.1 Alphaproteobacteria bacterium | reverse complement strand
TTTGTAAGAACAGCACGAAGGTTGGCGTCTTCAAGATTGGCACATATAAGGTTTGCTTTACCAAGATGAGCCCCTCTAAAATTTGCACCTGCAAACTTGCCATCTATTAGGTTGGCATTTTGAAGATTAGCATCAGAAAAATCAGCTCCTTCAAGATTAACTTTTTCTTTAACAGCCTTTTCAACACATTCTTTTAAGCTTTCTGTTTCAGCTTCAAAAATAACCTTACCTTTTGCATTTTTTATTTGATGTGTTTTTGTCATTTACATTATCCTTAGTTTTAATAAAGAGCTAACTTCATAAATAGTAACATACCATGCGTTTTTGTCGAAGTCAATATTTTTTCGCAAGCAGTTTTTGTTAACATTTGTTTGTGGTCGATATGGTTTTGTGTAGTGATATTATACTGACTTTTCAACACTTGGCTTTATCACGCATTAAAATCAAGTCCCCAGTCTGTATAGCGAGCACGGTCATCGCCCCAATGTTCCCTTACTTTTACAAACAAGAAAAGATGCACTCTAGTTTCAAGCATTTCTTCAAGTTCCACTCTAGAATCAGAACCTATTGTTTTTATACGGCTTCCTTTTTTTCCAATAACTATCTTTTTTTGGCTTTCTCTTTGAACATAAATTGTTTGTTTTATATGAACGCTGCCATTCTTTTTTTCTTCCCAGCTTTCAGTTTCAACTGTAATAGCATAAGGAAGCTCTTCATGAAGCTGATGGAATATCTTTTCACGTGTAATTTCAGCAGAAAGCAGTCTCATTGGCATATCAGAAATTTGATCTTCTGGAAACATCCACTGACCATTAGGCATTTTGTTTGCAAGGAAAGTGAATAGTTTTTGAACTCCGTCTCCTTTTAATGCAGATATCATAAATACATCTGTAAAAATTTCTGTTTTATTTAGCTTTTCTGCAAGAGACAGAAGCTTATCACGTGGAATTAGGTCTATTTTGTTAAGTACAAGAACTGCTTTTTGTTTTGACTTTTGCAGTCTATCAATTATCCCTTGAGAGTCTTTGTCAACTCCACGTTTTGCATCAATTAAAAAAACTATTTTATCAGCATCGGCTGTTTCGCCCCATGCCATTGCGACCATTGCTCTGTCTAAGCGTTTTTTCGGGGTAAAAATACCTGGAGTATCAACAAATATAACCTGAGAATCTTCATGAATACCAATGCCTCGCACTCTTGTACGAGTAGTTTGAACTTTTGGGGAAACAATGGTTATTTTTGAACCGATTATATTATTGATAAGTGTAGACTTCCCAACATTAGGCGAACCTACAACTGCAACAAAACCGCATTTTTCTTTGCCAGAATATTCTTTAATATCAATCATTTGAGACTATACTTTTTTATAAAATTTGTTTGAGCATTTTTTGAGCTGTTGCCTGTTCAGCTAGTCTTTTTGAACTTCCTTTGGCAGAAACAGGCTCTTTTCCTTTGATTGTTACCTCGACAGTAAAAACAGGTTCATGAGCAGAGCCTTCCGTAGATATTACTTTGTAATCTGGAAGTGGCAGTCCAAGTCCTTGTGCCCATTCTTGAAGTTCTGTTTTTGCATCTTTTGGAGGGGTCAACTCGTTTTCTAACATTGGTTTCCAGAATTTCTTAATAAAAGCAGATGCTACTTCAAAACCTCCGTCAATATACAAAGCACCAATTACAGATTCACACACATCACAAAGGATTCCTATGTTGGAGCGACCTCCGTTTTCTTCTTCTCCCTTTGACAGGATTATGTAATTGCCAAGTCCTACAACATTTGCAATTTTAGCAAGAGCTTCTTTTCGAACAAGGGCTGTATATCTTCTGGCAAGCAATCCTTCAGCTTCTGAAGGGAAGTTTTTCAACAGCATATCGGCTATAACAAGACCTAAAACACGGTCTCCAAGAAATTCTAACCGTTCATAATCTGCAGAGTTTGCTTTGTTTTTTTGATTAATAGCACTGGAATGAGACAAAGCTTCTTGGAGCAAATTTGGCTGTAAAAAATTATGACCAAGAGATTCATATAATTGCTGTTCGTTTGATGATGTCCCCAAAATTTTTACGCTCATGCTTTATTCAATAGACTGAAATAAACGATGGAAACGCACTGACATTGGCCATTTCCAAAATTCCCACCAACGAGCACTGCCGTCATTTGAATAAAAAAGCACTTCCGCTCTTCCAACAAGATTTTCCTCAGGAACGAATCCGACCTTTGCATTATCACGACTATCCGTAGAATTATCTCGATTATCACCCATCATAAAATAATGTTTCGGAGGAACCAGAAAAACCCCAGTATTATCATAAAGAGAAGAATCGGAGTGTTCTATTATTGGGTGCTTGTATCCGTTCGGCAGAGTTTCTATATATTTAGAAAAACGTGTTGCCGAACCATCTTTATCACGAACAACATATTCATCTATTTTTTCTCGTTTAATAATTTTGCCGTTAATATACAGTCTTCCCTTTTTTATCTGAATTTTATCTCCTGAATATCCTATAATACGTTTGATGTAGTCTGTTTTGTTGTCTTTTGGCAACTTGAAAACAGCAACATCGCCTCTTTCTGGCTTGTCATTAAAGATTCTTCCGTCAAACAATGGTGCACTGCATGGTAAAGAATGCTTGCTGTACCCATATGAATATTTAGAAACAAACAAATAATCACCAACAAGCAATGTTGGTACCATAGAACCTGAAGGAATGTTGAAAGGTTCATATATAAATGTTCTAAAAACAAGAGCTATTACAACAGCATAAACAACTGTTCTGACTGTTTCAGATAACCCTTCAGATGCATATTTGTTTTTCATAAGAAAACCAGTCTTTAATATTTTTATAAAAATAACTACAGAATATATACTTTATATTTTAACAACAAACAACCATATCAAATTTTATTGTGGAATTGTCGAGATAATAACAACTGCCTGAGCCCATGGGTAGTCGTCTGTCATTGATACGTTTATTTGAGCTTTCATGCCTGATGGAGTTAATTCATCAAGTTTTTCTGCTGCTCCTCCAAACAATACCATTTCAGGTTTTCCTGACATAAGATGAGTTATTGTCATATCACGCCAAAACACGCCTTGTCTTAGACCAGTACCAAGAGCTTTTGAACATGCTTCTTTAGCAGCAAAACGCATTGCATATGAGCTGTATGCTGACTTTTTTATTTTTTTTCTATTAACAATTCTTTTTTCTTCATCTGTAAAGATTCTATTTAAAAAACGGTCTCCGAATTTTTCTAGAGTCTTTTCAATTCGTCTTACATCAATTAAATCAGTACCAAGTCCTAAAATCATTGCTTTTCTTTCTTTTCTAATTCTTTTTCTAATTTCTGAACTTTAACATCAATTAAAGTTTGTTTTTTATCAATTTTTGCTTTTAGGTTTAGCTTGTCTTTATCGAATTTTTGATGCTGTTTTTCAATTTGTTTTTCAATTTGTTTTTCAATTTTTTCTTTTAATTCTTTTTCCTCCATTTCTTGCTCTTTCTCAAGCTTCTTCTGCATTTGTTTATGTTTTTCAATTAACTTTTCCTGTTCAAGAGCAAGCCGTTCTGTTCTTCTTTGAGACGCTTTTTCTCTGTTTTCTGCTCTTTTTATATGATGATTAGAAACAAAACGATACAATGGAAAATAAAAAACAAACCAGACAAACGCTGCTATTGGCAAGCTTCCAATAAACATTGGAAACCAAATAGGCAAAACCTCTTGTGCAAAAAGATGTATGTCAAGCTTAATAACAGACTGGCTAAGATTTTGAAACAGTGTCAAAAAATCAAGTTCTTTCGCTATGCTTTTTGAACCATTAAGTAAAATTTTATGACCAACATGAAAAATGGACAGCCATATAAATGGAAAAGTCCATGGATTTCCAACTACTGTGCCTATTGCAGCAGAGAAAACGCTAGCTCTCATTAAAGATGCTATGCCCATTGATAGCAATATATGAAAACCAACAAAAGGTGTAAAAGAAACAGCCGCTCCACAAGCAAAACCAGCAGCGATTGCCCATGGACTTCCTGATATTCTTACAAGCCTAAACAGTAGATATTTTGTAGACCTTATCAAGCCTGAACTAGGCCAGAAAAATGTCCGCACTTTTGCAAAAAAAGGTAAAGGATTGCGACGACGAAACATTTTTACCCTTTCCTGATTTCTAGCTACGAGTTCTTTCAACAGAATTTACTAATGGACAGGCACGCAAGGCAGCTACGGTATTAGACAAATGCCTTACATCTTGCACCTCGATATCAACTAAAAGCTCATAGAAATTGATAGAACGACTTACAATATTAAGATTTGTTATATTAGCAACATTCTTGGCAATAACCGTAGATAATTCTGCAAGAGCACCTTGTTCATTCAGCAATTCAACCCTGATGCGAGCGATATGCGTCATATTCTCAACTTCATCTCCCCATGAAATATCAAGCCAACGCTCAGGTTCTGATGAGAATTTTTCCAAAGTAGGGCAATCGATAGTATGAACAGTAACGCCCTTACCAGTAGTAACTATTCCAACGATTCTATCCCCTGGGAGAGGGTGGCAGCAGCCAGCAAAATGCAAAGCCATGCCTGGTATTAAGCCATTTATATGAATTGAGCTTTCTTCTGATTTGCTCTTGCGTTTTTTTGTTTTCTTTAGTTTCTGAACTACTTGCCTTAAACGATTGGTCTTTATTCCAGGAAATACAGCCATAACAACATCTTGACCAGAGATACGTCCTTCTCCAACAGAAACTATCAAATCTTCTGATGTTTCTTTTTCAAATTTTTTCAGAACATTTAAAAGGCTTTTTTCGCTGAATTCATATTTTTCTTGCTTGTATGCTCGTTGTAGAATCTGCTTGCCGAGTTCTATGTACTGATTGCGTTTTTGTGTTCTTATGAATTTACGGATACAAGCCCTTGCTTTTCCAGTAACAACGAATCTTTCCCACTCTGCCGATGGTGTCTGAGCCTTTGAGGTCAGTATTTCAACCTGATCACCGTTCTGAAGAACGCTACGAAGATGACGCATATGTCCGTTGATTTTTGCTCCTACACATGCATTACCAACGCCAGAATGTACTGCATATGCGAAATCAACAGGCGTTGCTCCACTTGGTAAAGTAATCAGGTCGCCTTTTGGAGAAAAACAAAACACCTGATCTTGGAACATTTCTAGTTTAGTATGTTCTAAAAATTCTTCTGGTCCTGCTGCACCTTCAAGAATATCAAGAAGCTCTCTCAACCATTTAAACTGACGACCATCTGTGTTCCGTTCACCCTGTTTATAACTCCAGTGAGCAGCAACTCCATTTTCAGCTATTTCATGCATATCATGTGTTCGTATCTGAATTTCGATACGATGTTTTTCTGGTCCTATAACGCCTGTATGCAAAGATTGATAGCCATTGGCTTTTGGTGTTGACATATAGTCCGTAAACATACCTGGAACCATTGGGTATTTGCTGTGTATAGTGCCAAGAGCTTTGTAACAGTCTTCAACAGTTGGAACCATTACACGAAAAGCAATAATATCAGAAAGCTGCTCAAAAGCTATATTTTGACGCTGCATTTTTCTCCATATTGAATATGGAGTTTTTTCTCTTCCAGAAACAAAAGGTCTTATATCAACTTCAACAAGAATATCTTTTAGTTGCTTAATAATTCTTGGGATAATATTTCCGCTTTGTTGCCTTAAAAACTTCAAACGAGTCAAGATTGATTCTCTTGCATCAGTATGCAACTGTGCAAAAGATAAATCTTCCAGCTCTGTTTTCATTTCTTGCATACCAAGACGTTCAGCAAGCGGAGCATAAATTTCCATTGTTTCAAGAGCTATCCGCTGGCGTTTTTCTGGCTTTTTTATGTAGTGCAAAGTCCGCATATTGTGCATACGGTCAGCAAGCTTGACAAGCAAGACACGAATATCTTCGGACATTGCCATAACAAGCTTTCTGAAGTTTTCTGCCTGCATTGTTTTATCGGATTGAAGTTCAAGGCGTGTAAGTTTGGTTACTCCTTCGACAAGATTAGCAACTTCCTCACCAAACAGGTGTTTTATGTCTTCGTATGTAGCTGAAGTGTCTTCAATAGTATCATGAAGCAGTGCTGTGATAATTGAAGCACTATCAAGCTTGTATTTTGTTAATATGCCTGCAACTTCAACAGGATGAGAGAAATATGGGTCACCTGATGCACGTAGCTGAGAACCGTGCATTTTCATAGCATACACATATCCGCGGTTAAGTGCGTCCTCGTCTACATCAGGATCGTAGGACGCAACTCTTTCCACCATTTCAAACTGACGCATCATAACAACACGTACTCCATCAACTGAAAAAAGTAGCAGCTATAAAGATTAAAGATCAGAAAATCTTTTGTCAGAGACTTATGAGTTTTCTTCTGTTGTGTCTTCTTCTTCTTCTTCTTCATTACCAACACTACCTGTTGACGGTTCAGAAAAAATAGCTTCAGCAGCTTCAACAAGAGCAGATGATGGCGTCTCGCTAACGTGCATAGAGCTTTCAGGCTTTGCAATCTCACTTTCAGAAAGAGCAATTTCATCAAGAAAACCTAATTCTTTTTCAACAGCAAGAATTTCTAATTCTTCTTCTTCTGTCTCTTCTGTTTCAACATACTTTTGAAGTCCATGAACAAGAGCTTCTCTAAGATCATCTACTTTGACTGTTTCTTCTGCAATTTCACGTAAAGAAACAACAGTATCCTTGTCGTTATCACGGTCTAATGTAAGTTCTGCACCAAGACCAATTTCTCTTGCTCTCTGTCCTGCAACCAAAACAAGCTCGAAATGGTTTTCAACTTTATCAACACAATCTTCAACGGTTACACGTGCCATTTTCTTTTCTTCCCAATTGTAACTATAAGTGAACTTGAGAATATATTAGAATAATCAATAAAAGCAAGCTTTCCTGCTAAAATTTCATAGATTATTTATTTTTTCATCATATAGGTGTATTTTTTGCTCATCTGTGACAGCTGAAAGAAGCTTATCTATTGACAAACCAGAGATTGGGTGATGCCAGTTTGGAGCTATATCTTTCAACGGTTTAAGCACAAATAACCTTTTGTGCATACGGCAGTGAGGCAGGTTAATCGCTCCGTCCATAACAACGTCATTATATGCAAGAATATCAAGGTCAATAGTCCTTGGAGCATTCTTTTTACCACGTTTCCTGTCGAACTCAGCTTCAACCTGATGCAGTGTTTCAAGCAGTTTTGCTGGCTCTAATTTTGTATCAATCTCTATAGCACAATTAACATACCAAGGGTCGTCAGACACAGGAACAGGTTCGGTTTTATACCATTTGGACACACGAACAATATGACAGCCTTTTGTTTCTAAAGCTTTTAAAGCTGCTTTGCATGTTTCACGAGGAGAACCAAAACTACTGGAAAGATTAGAACCAACACCTATATATATCACCAAAAAAACTCCGTTTACACTTGCTAAAAAAAACAAATACATTTTAGGTTTGTTTTTGAGATTATTTAAAGTGATACTTGTTAAATATTAAAATATTTATTTAAAAATTATTAATTTAAGGAATTTTTATGAGAACTTATCCCGAAGAAAGGGTTGCTCTGTTTATTGATGGTTCAAATCTTTTCGCTGCTGCCAGAGGTCTTGGTTTTGATATAGATTACAAGAGACTTCTTAGTTTTTTTTCTAATAAAGGAAAACTTATACGAGCATTATATTATACCGCACTTATTGAAGAGCAAGATTATTCGCCGATTCGCCCTCTTGTCGATTGGCTTGACTATAACGGCTATACAATGATTACAAAGCCGACTAAAGAATTTACAGATTCTTCAGGATACCGCAAAATAAAAGGAAATATGGACATAGAGCTTGCTGTTGATGTTATGGAAATGACTGAACATCTAGACCATATTATAATTTTCTCTGGAGACGGTGATTTCCGTCGCCTTGTAGAAGCTGTACAGCGTAAAGGAAAGCGGGTAACCATAGTCAGCACAGTTCGTTCTAAACCTCCTGTAGCTGCTGATGAATTACGCAGACAAGCAGATGATTTTATCGACTTAAACGATATTAAAGAAGAAATAGGACGAGGCATTAACGAGCAGAATGGAACTCAACCTGTATATAATGAAAATAGTGATTGCGAATGAAACAAAACAATTTTCATGTTCCACACAAAGATTGTAGCCTGTGTGAACGCCTTGAACAATTCAGGATAGAAAACATCAATAAATATCCTGATTTTGCAAATGCTCCTGTTTCTTCTTTTGGGGGAGCTGATGCGTGGCTGCTGATAGTAGGACTTGCCCCAGGTTTAAAAGGTGCAAACAGGACTGGTCGTCCATTTACAGGGGATTATGCAGGTGATTTGTTATACAAGGCTCTTCTAAAATATGGACTTGCAAATGGAACATACAAAGCCTCTCCTGATGACGGGCTTGTTCTTAAAGGCTGTAGAATAACCAATGCTGTAAGGTGTGTTCCACCACAAAACAAAGTTACTGGTTCGGAAGTTTCTGCGTGCGGAGCTTTTCTTGTCAATGAAATACAGAGTATGCCAAACTTAAAAGCAATATTAGCACTTGGCACAGTTGCTCACGGTGCAGTTCTTAGTGCATTTGGCATAAAAAAATCAGCCGTTAAATTCGGTCATGGAGCAATTCATCAGCTTTCAGAGTATCAAGCTGACAACAATCTGCTTTTTGCAGATAGCTATCACTGCTCAAGATACAACACCAGCACAAAACGCCTGACAGAACAAATGTTTTTCAATGTTTTTGAGGGATTGTTGGAAAGATTAAAAATCTAGATACTGAAACTAAAGGTGTAGTTCTATTTTTATCTAAAATCAATACGCAGAGAATTTGTAAATGCTTGGAAAATTACCTAAAATATCACTTCCAGATGGAGAAAAGAGGCTTTTGCTGCTTAGCTGCTGTGCTCCGTGTTCAGGAGGTGTTATAACTAGGCTTTGTGATTCCAACGTTGACTTTACAGTTTTGTTTTATAATCCAAACATTCACCCAAAAAAAGAATATGAACTCCGTAAGCAGGAAAATAAAATGTTTGCAGAAAAAAAAGGAGTTGCTTTTGTTGCTCTTGATTACGACTGCGACAACTGGTTTGAAAGAATAAAAGGACTAGAAAACGAACCTGAACGAGGGAAACGCTGCTCTGCATGCTTTTCAATGCGTCTTGAAAAGACGGCTCTTTATGCCGTTCAAAACGGTTTTTCGCTTTTTTCAAGCGTGTTAGGAATTTCACGCTATAAGGACATAAATCAGGTCAATGAATGTGGAATAAAAGCAGCTTCTAAACATGACGGTTTAACCTATTGGACATTCAACTGGAGAAAAAACAACGGAAGTCAGTTTATGGATAAAATAAGCAGAGATGAAAAGTTTTATCGTCAGAAATATTGTGGGTGTATTCTTTGAAATTAAAAGCCATCTTGAAAAATACTGTTCAATTGAAAGTTGCAAGCCTTGCTATTTTAGACTATTATGATTTAATCTTAAAAAATACAGGTTTAACTCGATAGGTGTTCTTATGAAAAAACAACTTTTTTTTATTTCTTTTGTTTTAGCAATTTTTTCCATTGCTATTCCTTCTGCGATGGCTTCAGGTGATCTTGCTGATATAAAAGAAAAAGGTGTTCTGCGTCATCTTGGTGTGCCGTATGCTAATTTTATTACTGGTAGCGGAGATGGTCTATCTGTAGAAGTTATGCAGCTTTTTTCTAAACGTATTGGAGTGAAATACGAGTATGTTAAGACTTCTTGGGGAACTGTTATCAATGATCTTGTAGGAAAAAAAATCAAATCTATAGGTGAAGATGTCAAAATACTGGGGGAGACTCCAATCAGAGGCGATGTTATCAACAATGGTCTTACTATTTTACCGTGGAGACAAAAAGTTGTTGATTATTCTATCCCTACTTTTCCTTCACAAGTTTGGCTTATAACCAGAGCAGACTCCATATTAAAGCCTATCAAGCCAAGCGGAGATATTAACCGTGATATAAAATCGGTAAAAGCCATGTTATCGGGCAAAACAGTGCTTGGTAAAGTTGGAACTTGTCTTGACCCAGCTCTTTATCATCTTGAAGAGGTAGGGGCAAAAACAGCTTCTTTTGGTGGTAACTTGAATGATTTAGCTCCAGCAATTATAAGTAATGCTGCAGATGCTGCTATACTTGACGTTCCAGATGCTCTAGTTGCTTTGGAAAAATGGTCTGGTCAGATTCTTGTGCTTGGACCAGTTTCAAAACCACAGATGATGGGAGTAGGTTTTCGTAAAAGTAGCCCGAATCTGCGTAAGGAATTTAATAGGTTTTTATCTGAAATATGGAAAAACGGCACTTATATCAAGTTAGTGAAAAAATATTATCCAGCTGTTTTTGATTATTATCCTGAATTTTTTCAAAGAGAACTTAACTAATTATGTATAAATTACCTTTTTATACTAGTGCGAATCAGATTGTAAAAAAAAGAGGGAAATGGCAGCGCATAAGTTTCTTTGTTGCTGCCATACTGCTTGTTGTTTTCGTTGGGAGTCTTCTTGGTTCTAACTATTTTACACTACTTCATCAGAAGAAAATGGTTCTTGACAGAATCAATACAAATCTTAATGGCAGAGTTGAAGCTGTTAGTTATTTTTTAGATGAACGACAGAATGATGCAGCAAAGGTTGCAACAGGAAAAATAGTAGGTGCTTATTTCAGCAACAAAGCCTTAGGAATGTCTATGGCTTACGGTCTTAAGGGAAGTCTTAATAATGTTGTTAATCAATTTAAGCATTTAACAAAAACAACACTGTTAAAAGGAAAGCCTATTTATAAAAGGGTTGTTCTTTTTGATATAGATGGAAACGTTCTTGCTGAGACAAAAAGTTGTACTCAATGCCAGTTTAAAAAGAATAATTGGAAGAAAATAGAGCAAGTTTCCCATATGGCTTCTGGTATAGTATTCGATGACAACAATCCTGAACATATAATGGTTGTTGCTACAGTAGGCAAGTTAGGTGAAACAGTAGGCTTTGTCGTAGGCTGGGTAAATTTGAATGATATTTATGAACAGTTTTTATGCTTACAGAAACATTCAAGTGGTTATGCCAATTTAGCAATGAATTTTATTGCTTTGGAAGTCGATGAAAAAATAATATCACCATATCCTGACATAATAGACATCTCATCTCTGCATAAGCGACGGATATTTAATGGTTCATCAGGGCATGTGTATAGAAATAGCGATTCTGATGAATTTTCTCACAAAATTCATATTCCTACAGGGGGTTTCTTTGTTTTTGAAGGTGATATCGCAGGCAAAAAAGAGGAGTTTCTTGTTCTTAGGCTTATGTTTCCTAATAGAGACATAAGCTTGATACAGTTTGTAAAATTAAGCTCGATAATAGACTTAAAAAGCCCAAAGAATTTGCTTATTCTTATGCTTATTATAAGTTTTGGAGTGCTGGCTGTTGTTTATTTTACTATACAGCGTAACATTAAAAATCATGTGTTGATAGCAAGACTTGATGAGGCGGCTATAAAACAGCAAGAAATCATTAAAGCTAACGAATCGTTGCGTAAAGAAGTTGAGCAGAGAAAAGAGACAGAAAAAACACTTACTGATAAACGAGCTTTATTACAAAGCTTGTTTGATTCTATACCTGACCTGATTTTTTACAAAAACATTGATTCTATTTATTTGGGCTGCAACAAAACTTTTGAGGATTTTACAGGTAAAACAGAAAAAAATATTATAGGCTTAAGTGACTATGAACTTTTTGATAGTGAGACAGCAGAGCTTTTCAGTGAATATGGCAGCAAGATGTTCGCCATAACCTGCAGAAATGAAGAATGGGTTGTTTATCCTGATGGGGCGAAGGTGTTGCTTGATATGTTGAAAACACCTTATTATTCCCCAGATGGCGAAATACTTGGGTTTATCGGTATTGGTCGTGATATTACAGATAGAAAAAAGATGGAGGTGGAGCTAAGAAACGCTAAAGAGGGGTTAAGTATATCCAATGAATCTTTGGAAAAAAAGGTGCAGGAACGAACGCAGGAATTGCAAGAGGCATATTCTCAGCTTTCAATGCAAGAAAAAATGGCATCGATTGGTCAATTGTCAGCAGGTATTGCTCATGAAATCAATACACCAGCTCAGTTTGTAGGCGATAACCTGAGGTTTATACATAAAACTTTTGCAGATATGATAAACATTATAAAACAAGTTGAAAAGTTACAAAACATCAGCTCACAAAAAGAATATCAACCTATTATAAAAGAAATACTTGATACATTAAATGTAATTGATATTGAGTATTTAATAGAAGAAACTCCTCTTGCCACAGAGCAGGCTCTTGACGGAGTTAAACGAATATCAAAAATTGTAAAGGCTATGCGAGTTTTTTCTGCAGGTAATGAGGAAAAAACCTCTCTGGATATAAACGAAGCCATTCGAAGCACGCTTGTTGTTTGTAAAAATGAATGGAAATATAATGCTAAAATAGTCATGGAACTTGATGAAAATTTGCCTCATGTTTTTTGTTATTCAGGTGAATTTAATCAGGTTATTCTTAACCTTATTGTCAATGCTACTTATGCTGTTAAAGAAAGATATCCCTCGGGTTTGGGGCAAATAACCATCAGCACAAAAAAAGATAAAAATAGTGCTGAAATCAGAATTGAAGATAATGGTATAGGCATACCTGAAAAAATACGAAATAGAATATTTGACCCATTTTTTACAACTAAAAAAGTTGGTAAAGGAACAGGGCAGGGGTTGCATATTGCCTATTCTATAATTGTTGAGAAACATAATGGTTCTATAACTTTTGAATCAGAAGAAGGTGTGGGAACAACATTTATTGTTCGAATTCCAATTAAAGACAGTGAAACGTGAGATTTTAAATATGACGAAACCTGTAATTTTATTTGTTGATGATGAACCTAATATTCTTTCTGGTATTCGCCGTATGCTTCAAAGCAAAAAAAAAGAATGGGAAATACTGTTTGCTGAAAGTGGAAAAGAAGCTCTTTCCATTATGGAAAATAAAAAAATTGATATTATTATTTCCGATATGCGTATGCCAGAAATGGACGGGGCTGATTTACTGACAAAAGTAAAAGAACAACATCCTGATACCGTTAGAATTATTTTCTCTGGATATTCAGAGGAAGCCTCTCTTATGAAAGTCGCCTCTATCACTCATCGTTATTTAGCAAAACCATGTGATTACAAAGAAATAACATCTACAATATCAAAAATCCTGTTTGTCAGGAAACGTCTTGGAAATGAAAAAATTGAACCTCTTATTACAAAGGTGCAGGCTCTTCCAAGTCCTAGGCAAACATATATAAAGCTTATTCGTGAGCTTAATTCTTCATTTTGCAATGCAGACACAATCACTGATATAATATCATCTGATGCAGGTCTTTCAGCAAAAATTCTTCAGCTTGTTAATTCTGCCTATTTTGGATTTTCTGCAGAAATCACTTCCACTAAAACAGCTGTAAGTCTTCTTGGGCTTGATACCATAACGGCTATTGCTTTAAATGCTGAAATACTTGTTATTTTTAATGAATACGCCATTGATGATTTAGCAGATAAAATTTCTAAGCATGGAATGTTTATAGGTAAGCTAGCGAAAGAAATAGCTGTTATAGAGGGATTGCCTAACAAAGAAGTTGTTGAAAAAACTTTTACAGCAGGTCTTTTCCATGATGTAGGAACTCTTTTTTTTGCTGGAATATTACCTAAAAATTACAACAAGTGTATAAAACAAGCTAATAATTCAAAAACCTCTTTATGTAAGTGTGAAAAAGAATTTTTTGGAGCGACTCATGCTGATATAGGCGGTTATTTGTTAGGGTTATGGGGCATTCCAGATGATATTGTTGAATCTGTTATATATCATCATTCGCCAGAAGAGTTAGATGGGGATAAATTAGACCTGATAACATTGATTCAGATAAGCATAGGTCTTGCTGAAGATGGGCTTGATGAAAATTTAATACGACGTATTGAAGATATTGGAGCTATTGACCGTATTCCTATTTGGCAGGAAAAACTAAATGAGCTGAGTAAAAAAAATGCACAAACATGAAGTTCTTTTCGTTGACGATGAGCCAAACGTTCTTTCTGGATACAGACGCACTCTTCATAATAAATTTAATATGACAATGGTTTCGTCAGGTAGCGAAGCCTTAGATATAATAATAAAAAAAGAAAAGTCCTTTGCGGTTGCAGTTGTTGATATGCGTATGCCTGAAATGGACGGCATCACTTTGCTTAAAGAACTAATGGATAAAGAGCCTGATATAGTCAGAATAATGTTAACAGGTAATTCCGACCAGCAAACAGCTATAGATGCAGTAAATGAAGGACAAATATTCCGTTTCCTGTCAAAACCATGTTCACCTGAAAACATGGAAAAAGCAATAAGTGCAGGCATAAAACAACATGAGTTAATTACAGCAGAGAAGGAGCTTCTGGAGCATACGTTAAGTGGTAGTGTAAAGGTGCTTTTCGATATTTTATCCATGACTAATTCACAAGCTTTTCAACATGCCGCCAATGTACGAGATGTTACTGTTAAAGTATCAAAAAATATTGGATTAAAAAACTTATGGAAAATTAAGCTTGTAGCAATGCTGTCGCATGTCGGTATGATTACAATTCCTCAGGAAATTTTAGATAAAGTTTGGAGAAAAGATTCCCTTTCTACTCTTGAGCAGGAAATTTTTAACAGATTGTCGCAGGTCAACTGTGAATTATTGAAAAACATTCCAAGGCTAGAGCCAATTATCAAAATAATCAAATATATGAATAAAAACTATGATGGTTCAGGCTTTCCTAAAGATGATATCAAGGGAAAAGAGATTCCAATTGAAGCAAGAATAATAAAAATTGTATCTGACTTTATTGATATGGCAGCTTATCACCCGATTTCAACAGTAATTTTTGAAGTTTTGCAGGGCAGGGAAGGAGTATATGATTTGGAGCTTTTGCATGAGATGAAACACCATCTAATTCATATTGCTAATGAAGAAAAAAGTAAAACCACTTCAATTGTCAGAGAGCTTTTTGTAAAAGACCTTGAATCAGGACAGTTTCTTGCATCTGATGTTAAGCGTGTAAATGGTCAGGTTCTTCTTACCGCTAATCAAAAGCTTACCGACTTGATTATAAAAAAACTTATGAATTCCCATGAAATGTTTGGGATAGAAGAACCTATAAAAGTTAGAATACCTGATGTTTCTAAATAAATTTATATTTTTATAAAAAGTTATCTTGCAAAAGTTATAAAAACATCATAGTTTCTTTTTGTCGGGGCGTAGCTCAGCCTGGTAGAGCGCTTGCTTTGGGAGCATGATGTCGTTGGTTCGAATCCAGTCGCCCCGACCATTTAAAATTTCATTGTTATTTCATGGTGTTAATTAAAACAATTGCGCGCCCTTAGCTCAGCTGGATAGAGCAACAGCCTTCTAAGCCGTAGGTCGCAGGTTCGAATCCTGCAGGGCGCACCAAAAAAATATGAAATAATCAGCTTAAATTAAAACTTTCCTCATATTCCTGCAAAAGATAAGAATGCACTTTTAAAAAAGTGTATTGAGAAGCTTAGATATTTTTGCAGGTAGTCCATATCTACTCCGATAATGTCGCCGATGTAAGGCAAGCCGAAAATTATAATTAGAAGAATCATAAAACCATGACGTTCTAGTTTGGCAAATTTTACGGCTAGTTTAATCGGCAGAAGCCCTATAGCGACTTTTCCACCATCAAGCGGAGGAAATGGAATCATATTGAAAAGCATTAGTATCAAATTGATATTCAATGAGTTATTCAGATTAAGAAGAATCCACACACTTCCAATATCGGTTGGTTTTGAAGCAAACATTCCCATCAGCATAGCACTGATAAACGCCAGAACAATATTTGTAGCAGGTCCTGCCAAAGCTACCCATATCATATGTTTTTTCGGATTTCTTAAGTTCTGAAAAGCAACAGGAACAGGCTTTGCCCAGCCAAACAAAAAAGGTGAATTCATAGCAAACAGTAAAAGCGGTAAAATAACCGTTCCTGTCATGTCTATATGTTTTATAGGATTTAACGACAGCCTTCCATGGTTTTTAGCTGTGTTGTCTCCAAAATAATAGGCTGCATATCCATGTGCTACCTCGTGCAGAATAATCGCAAAAAGCAAAGGCAGCACCCACGTAGATGCAAGTATAGCTGTATTTAAAGGCTGATGCATTTTTCTAAATATATTTTCATGTTATGAAAAGTTGTCATTTTTACTACTCGTTGTAGGAATTTTAGGTATTCCATTTTCAATAACATACTTAATCATTTTAGGAAATTTCCATTGTACAGTGTCAATGATATGATGAAAACTTTCTTTTGATTTTATATCGTTTTCGGAAGGAAATTTTCCATCGTGCATGATGCGAGACCTGAGATCATATATATCATATACTAATTTTGAATGCTCTTCATCAATAATTATTTTTGATTGACTTTTTAATTTAGAGCCAATTCCTTTTTCTTTTTTTTTATTAATAAGCAATGTCTCTAAAGCTATGCCTAATTCTATAGCTTGATCTTCTTCTTTGGCTCTATGTAAAGATTGGTTCCAACGATCAATTGATAATCTTATTTTTGATTTTAAATT
>DAOWDM010000202.1 GCA_030639035.1 Alphaproteobacteria bacterium | reverse complement strand
TCCTCATCTGCTCTTGATCTTCCAAGCACTATTAAACCATTTACCCTAGCCAGTCTTGAAACAATATCTTCTTCTACTCCAATTTCTTCGTGCCAATGTCCAGAGACAGTATCAACACCAGAAGGTTCATCAAGCAATAAAACATCATTCTTCTTGCAAAACTCATCGAACATCTGACGAGTCTTTGTTGAGCATTCATCGGCTTCTTTCTCAGAAATTTTCATCATCTCGGCAACCATAGCACCAGATACGCCTTCTCCTGCATAAGGAACTGCACATACTGGGTCAAGACGAACATGAAGAGCCTCGATATGACTATTGAAAACCTGCCCAATCTTATAAGCGGCCTTCAATGGAATCAAACCAGTTTCATGGTCAGTTAAACATACAAGAATCGTTTTTATATAAGACATGTCTGTCCTCTCTAATAATTAAACACCTAGAATTTTACGAACTTTATTAATAGTTTCACTTCTTTCTCCAGAAGTATCAATTCTGTTCCAAGTAATACTTCCAACATCTTTTTTAATCTGCTGTTCAAGAACTTTAACAGTTGCATCTGACGGATTACGCTTTCTTGTTTCAACACGCTCAGCCATAACTTCCAAAGGTGCTTCCATTAAAAATCCATAAAAAGGAACACCTGCATCTTTTGCAACCTGTTCTATCCCATTTCTATCTTTTTCTCTAGCAAAAATACCATCTGCAATAACAGTATATCCTGCTTTTAATGCTTTTTTTGTTTCTTCAAAAAGCAGGTCATAGGTCTGCTTGTCAAGTTCTTCGGTATAACTATCTGAACTCAGCTTAACATTAGGCAGAACACCTTTTATGCGTTTTCTCAAAACATCAGTACGCAATATCACTGCTCCTGGAGCTTCCCCAAGATAAGGAGCAACCTCGCGAGACATGCGAGATTTACCACTGCCAGAAAAACCGCTTGTTGCAACAAGAATAGGTTTTTTAGGCTCAAGATATGAAAGTGCAAGCTTTAAAAACTTGCGTGCATTATTACGCAACTCCGCAGCATCGGCAGGATTTTTCTGCATCTGCCACATTTGAGCATTAATATGAGCTTTAATTGCAGCACGTGTAGCCATAAATAAAGGTAGAACAGGAAGTCCACCAAGGTCTTTGGCATAATCCATATAATGATTGAACATTATACTCACAAGACGCTTCAACCCCAAAGATTCCATATCCATAAGTAGAAATGCTAGATCATAAAGAATATCAACGAACACCAAATTATCGTTAAATTCAATTGCATTCATCAATATCGGCTTACCATCAACCATACTGATATTGTTGAAATTAAGATCTCCATGACCTCTGCGAACTCTGCCTTTTTTACGCCTTTCCTCAAGCAATGAAGAAACCTTATCAAAATATCTAAAACTTGCCTCTGACAAAGCGGTAACATCTTCGACATCAAATACTCTTGGAATAAATCGATGAAGAATTGCATCGTTTTCCACAAGAATTCCGCACAGAGTTCCAGAACCGAACCTGTCCGTTACAGCTCCTGAATGGTCATAATAGTTTGAAACAGTCTCTGCTAAATCATACATGCTATCACGGTCAAGTTTTCCGTCTTCAGCAAGCTTATTAAAAAGATTGTTTTTTTCAAAACGCTTCATTACAAGCAGCGAATCCAATTCTTCTCCTTTACCTCCAAGAGAAAGAGAGCCGTCTTTAGTGCGAACAACCGATTCGACGCCAACATAGAAGTTTGGGACGGTTTCCTTATTAATTGTAATTTCACGTGCACATGCCATACGGCGTTTCTTTTTTGTTGAATAATCCAGATACGGATATTTAACGGCACTTTTTAGTTTGTAAGCATAATCACCAGCTATAAACACTGTGTAATAGTGCGTTTCAAACATATCAACCTTATCAACATTGTCTCCGTATGTTTTAGGGCACATTAAAAATTTAACAATTTCTTTTTGGTCTTCTGTAATCATACATATCGCTCCCAATGCAACGTACAATCTTATCCTGAAAATCAGATTAAAGAAACAACCTTTACATCTAAATTTTACAGAAGCTCTTGCTGTATTGTTTTTTTGCATTAAAAAGTGGTATTGTTTCAATCTTTTATTATTAACAAGGTCATATCAGCAGATGGATAAAATCCGTATTATTGGCGGCGTTCCGCTAAAAGGTAAAATTCAGATAAGTGGGGCTAAAAATGCGGCTTTGCCTTTGATGGCAGCTAGTCTTTTAACCGAAGATACTCTTAACCTGACAAATATGCCTGATTTAGCAGATATTAAAACCATGACGAATCTTCTGGTTAATCATGGTGTAAACATTGTGAAAAACGACAGCAATCACTTTATAATGACACCCAAAAATATTAACAATTTTACAGCCCCATATGACTTAGTAAGGATCATGCGTGCATCGATTCTAGTCTTAGGACCAATATTAGCACGTTACGGGGAAGCAAAGGTTTCTCTTCCTGGAGGCTGTGCTATTGGTGCTAGACCTGTTGATTTACATCTACAAGCATTAGAACAGCTTGGAGCAAAAATTATAATCAAAGAAGGTTATATTTACGCCGAAGCAAAAGACGGTCTAAAAGGCACTCATATCAATTTTTCCAATGTAACAGTTGGAGGAACAGAAAACATTCTTATGGCTGCATGTCTTGCAAAAGGTGAGACAATCTTGAGCAATGCCGCTCGAGAACCTGAAATAACAGATCTTGCAAACTGCCTTATATCAATGGGTGCAAAAATAAAAGGCATAGGAACAGATACACTAATAATAAATGGTGTAGAGAAACTGCACGGTGCAGAACATTCCGTTATTTCTGATAGAATCGAAGCAGCTACATATGCAATTGCCACAGCCATAACCAGAGGAAGTGTCGAACTTACAAGAGCAAGACTCGACCTGATAACTTCAACAGCAAAAATTCTTATTGATGCTGGAGTAAATATTACTGAAACTAACGATGGATTTAAAATCGATGCTGAAGAGACAACTCTTACTGGCGTTGATGTTATGACCGAACCTTACCCAGGTTTTCCAACTGATATGCAAGCACAGATAATGGCTCTTATGACAACAGCTAACGGTGCTTCAATGATTACAGAATCTATTTTTGAAAACCGTTTTATGCATGT
>DAOWDM010000207.1 GCA_030639035.1 Alphaproteobacteria bacterium | reverse complement strand
TAGAACCAAAGAGAATATTGTCACTTGCAAAGTCATATACAAACGCATCTGTGCCGACTGTAAAATCTCCTACAGATATTTGTGTAGATGTTGCAAAGTCCCAACCCGAACCATTAAGTGTTCCTAATTCACCACCATCACCTGCAATTTTTTCACGGATTACAGCGTTCATAGAATCAGAGTGTGCTTTTATAAGCTGTATTACGCTATCATCTATTTCAGGTAGCTTTTTTGTTACTTCATATAAAGATTTTCCGAAAATTGTTATTAGAGGATAACCGAAAGTTCCCCCCTGCCCTCGGAGTTCATGTGCAATCATATTTATTTCTTTTATCAGAGGGAATCTTTTGACTTCATCTGTTTCTTTTATTTTCTGAATAAGTTCAGAAAGTTTAAATAAATGTTTCTGAGCTAATTCAGCAAAATCAAGAGACTGCCTCTCCAGAGATTCTTCTGCTTCTTCCAAAATTGATACAGGAAGCTGTAAAGCACCCTTAATATTTGCCCCACCAATCTTTTCCTTTAATTTATTTGGCAACCTAAACAACCATAAATCTGATGGATTCTTTGGTTTAACTATTTTATCTGCAGAATAAACTATTGTAGCCCCAACATCGCCTTTGCGTCTTCTTTCTTTTATTCCTTTTGGAGGTGTGCTTTTTTTTCGTCTTCTGTCTGGACCAAAATATGCTTGAGAGCATATAAACTGACGATTATTTTGAATCATTGATATTATTCTATCCGATAGAGATTGAACAGAAAAAGGCTTTGCAATAAACTCTGTTACACCAATATCTCGTGAAGCCGTTACGTATTCTTTGTCTGCTGCACCAGAAATCATAATAAATGGAATAAAACGATCAGGAGAATGTTTGCTAGAACGCACCCATCTTAACAAAAGCGTACCATCAATTGGTGTCATGACAAGGTCAGAAAGTATTAAGTCAACATGAGGAGCAACCTCCATGTTTCCTTTGTTTTCGCAAGAGAAGTATTTTATAGCTTCTTCACCATCTTTCATCACAATAACTTTTCCAAAGCCAAGCATGTGAAGAAGGGCTTTTAACATACCTCTGATATATGAATTATCTTCAACTACCATAATAGATAAGCGTTCTAAAGAAATTTCGTTTGACACAATATCATTCCATTTAATACTAATTAGATGTGTTTTTTATAAACTATAACAAGAACAGAACCATTATTTATATAATTATATAGTTTATAAGTCTAAATTAAACGATTATAAATAATAAAACATTGAAACTTATTAAACAAAGGAAAGCTTTATGACTGAAGTTGGAGGCGTGGCCGTTGATCATTTAAGGTCTTTTATAGAAAGAATCGAAAGACTGGAAGAAGAAAAAGCAAACCTGATGAATGACATCAAAGAGGTATATGCTGAAGCCAAAGGAACAGGGTTTGATGTAAAAACTCTAAGACATGTTGTACGCTTAAGAAAACTAGATGCCTCTGTCAGAGAAGAACAGGATTTCCTTATGGATACATATAAACGTGCATTGAACATGTAACAGGAGAAAAAAAATGACACCAGAACTTATAAAAAACTGGATAAACGGTAAAGAAACAGTAGCCGATAGCGATGAGAGCATTCCAAAGCATAATCCTCATAACGATTCTGTTTTATATCATGCTGCACGTTCATTAAAAAAAGATGTGGATTGTGCTGTTGATATTGCAAAAAAAGCTCAGAAAAAATGGGCAAATATTCCAGCAGTAAAACGTGGTGAGATTCTTCTAAAAATTGCAAATACAATGCGTGATAGGCGTGATGAAATTGCCAGAGTTGTAGCTATAGAAACGGGAAAATCTCCCAAAGAAGCTCTTGATGAAACTATAGCTTCCATTCAGCTTGCCACTTTTTTTGCAGGTGAAGGAATGCGTCTTTATGGACGTTCTTTGCAGAGCGATGCTACTAATAAATATTCGCATACTATACGTCAACCTTTAGGAGTTGCTGGGCTGATTGTTGCGGCAAACACTCCAATAGCAAATATTGCATTGAAAGTTTTTCCTGCCCTTATATGCGGAAATTCAATTGTATTGAAAGCTGCCGAAGACACTCCTGCAACAGCTTTGATAGTCGCTAAAATAGCAAAAGATGCAGGGCTTCCAGATGGTGTTTTAAACATCATTCAGGGGCTTGGTGCAGAAGCAGGAATGCCTATAGTCGAGCATAAAGATATTGCAGTCATCAGTTTTACAGGTTCTACCAAAGTTGGGCGTATAATAGCTGAAACAGCGGGTTCTCGCTTGGCTAGAGTTTCCCTAGAGCTTGGCGGAAAAAATCCGCTTGTTGTTTGTGATGATGCTGACCTTGAAAATGCTGTAAAATGGGTGATTCTATCGTCTTTTTCAAATGCAGGACAACGTTGTGCAGCCTCAAGCAGAATCATTGTTCTTGATAAAGTTTATAATAAATTCAGAGACATGCTTGTTGAAAAAATAAAGACTTTAAGAGTCGGCAATACAAACGAAGACGATTTAGGAGCAGTTATAAACCAACGCCAACTCGATAATATCCTAAACGAGATAAAAGAAGCCGAAAGCAGAGAAGCAAGAATCCTTATAGGCGGAAAACGCATAAGCAACAAGGGATATTATATCGAGCCTACATTAATTGACAGGCTTCCAGTACAAGACGAGCTTACAAACAAAGAACTGTTCGGTCCTGTTGCTGTGCTTTACTGGGCAAGAGATTTTGCAGATGCTTTGGAAATAGCAAACGCTTCTGACTATGGGCTAACCGCTTGTATTCATACAAAAAACATCGACAGAGCAATTGAGTTCACTCAAAAAGTCAAAGCAGGAACAGTAAACGTAAATATCGGAACATACAGCAGCGAACCTCACTACCCATTCGGAGGATTCGGCATTTCTGGAAACGGAACAAGAGAATCTGGAATAGAAGCTTTAGACGTTTACACCGAAACAAAAACCATCTCTTTTGTTTCAAACCCTGACGCTGTTTGATAAAAAGGTTCTAAATGCCTTATATAATTGCTGAAGCTGGTGTTAATCACAATGGAAGCCCTGAGCTTGCTCATAAACTTATTGATGCGGCTGTGTTTGCAGGGGCAGATGCTATTAAATTTCAGACTTTCAAGACTGAAAATTTAGTAACAAGAACTGCTCCTAAAGCCGATTATCAAAAAAGAACGACAGGTAACGGACAAGGACAGTTCGAGATGTTTAAAGCTCTCGAATTAAATAAAAGTGTATATTTTGAACTTCTTGAACATGCTAGAAAATCTAGAATAGCTTTTCTTTCAACGCCTTTTGATATGGAAAGTCTGAATTTTCTTACCGATGAGCTTAAACTTGATACTTTAAAAATCCCATCAGGAGATATAACTAATGCCCCTCTGCTGTTCGAAGCTTCCAGAAAAGTAGATAAAATCATTTTATCTACGGGTATGAGTACATTGCAGGAAGTTGAAGATGCTTTAGGAATTATTGCTTGGGCTTCAATATGTCCAGATAAAACTATAGAAAAAAAAGAATTTCCCAAGATTATAAAATCTGAAGCTGGGCAGAAAAGATTAAAAGAGCATGTAACACTGCTTCACTGCACCAGTGAATATCCTGCTCCGCCTGAAACTATAAACCTTAGAGCTATGCACACCCTGCGAGACAAATTCGGACTTGCCTATGGTCTTTCTGATCACTCCAGAGATATTGAAATACCTGTTGCAGCAGTTGCCATGGGAGCAATGCTGATAGAAAAACATTTTACGCTTGATAAAAACTTGACAGGAACTGACCATAAAGCTTCGTTAGAACCTGATGAGCTGAAAAAAATGATTCAGCATATAAGAACAATCAGGCTTGCTTTGGGGACTGGTGAAAAAGAACCTGTTGAAGTTGAAAAGAAAACAGCTTTTGTTACAAGAAAATCTCTTGTCGCTGCAAAGCCTATTAAAAAAGGAGAAATCTTTACAGAACAAAACGTTACAATGAAACGCCCCGCAAAAGGACTTTCTCCTTTTAAATTCTGGGAACTTCTTGGCAATCCAGCAGACAAAGATTATGAAACAGATGAGTTCTTATTTATTGAAACTTAAAAGCAAGCCCCCTCACCTATGAACTATCTTTTTTGCTATTTTTATCGTGTTTAAGTGGATAGAGAATATTGTCTTTCATTATTACATCAATTTCCTTAGATGCTTTTTGCTTTGCTGTTGAACAAAGCCTGTAATAATAAAATATTCCTGCTGTGATAGCTAATATTACAAATAAGAATAGAAACAGCCATGAAATATAAGGAACAATGCTAAATTCAGGTCTTATGCTAAGAAAATTTCCATATCTTTTTTCCATAAATCTAACAATGCTACTATTGCTGTATCCTGATGCAATGCGGTAACGAATAATGATACGCAAATCATGAGCAAGCTCACCTTCTGCTCTTTCAAGAAAACCGTTTGGACAGACACTACATTGCAAGCTTTGATATATTTCAAGCTCTCTTGTTTCTACCGTTTTGACAACATCAGAATATGCGATTGTTGGAAATACAACAAATATTATTAGCATTAATGCAAAATACATTTTATATCGTTTAGCAATCATTTTCTGCACAGCTCCTTTTAAAACTCAATAACTTTAGAGCATGTATGACGCTTAATGTATCATAGAAAAGCCCTAAACAAACACTGCTTCGATAATCTTTTGAAAAATTTATAAAAATCTTTGATAAACATATAGATAATTCGCTTACACATTTACAAATAACTGCATATAATATCAAAGATTTTTTGTATATGGAGGATATGTTCGCATATGAGTACGCGAACGTTGCTTTTTGTTGCTGTTTTTATTGCTTTGGCTGTCTCATCTTTTGGAGGCAGACAGCTTGCTATGGCCGAATCGAGCGTCAAAAAAGAATCTTCGCAAGCTCCTTCTCCTATAATACCTGTTTCGTATCATGAAAGAGATGAACAAAAAGTTAGCAAAAAAACAAAAAGCGAAACCGAATCTAATTCAGCAAATAAAAAAGCTTATAATCTTGATTCACTTAAAGAAGATAAGACTGCAAAGCTAAATAATATTATCAACGCTCCTGTACCAGAAAAACTTCCAAAGAAAAGAGAATTAGAATTTATAGCAGCCTCATCAGCTGCAGCTTCTATTAGAAAACCTGCCGTTTCAATAAAAACAAAAAACATTACAATTATAAATCCTAAACTAGGGAATCCTCCAACTGGCATGGCTTCGTTTGGTCAACATTTAGACGGAACTCCTTTTATTAAAATGGGTGGAATTCTTGGTAATAAAAATTTTACAAAACCACAAAAAGCACCAACTGTTTCTGTTGAAGAAAAAGAGCCTCTGCAAAAACTTCCGCAAGAACAAAAAACACCTGAAACAACTTCTGTAGTAACAACTGTAGAAGGGAGTTTTCTATCGCCTAACAATCCATCAGATGAAAAAACACAGCCTTTACTAAACGCAGTAGATAACGCTAAAAAAGTGTACACAAAAACAAAAACAAAAATATTGGATAAAATAAAGAGCCGCGAACAAGAAGGATTTACAGGAAGCCCTTGGCTTGTAGCAAAATCAGCTATCAAGAATCTTGTTTTCCCTAAACAAAAGCATCAAGAAAAAGAAAACAAATCCGTTGTAAACAAAACTAATGAAACAACTTCTACTAAGAAAAAAAATTCAAAAAAGAACGCTCTCGAAACAATCCGATTGGAATCTTCTATAAAAGAAAAAACCTTCAAAGTCCGTAAACTCTACAGCAAAAAGAAAAATATCATTAAAGATACTGAATGGTCTACGCCCGCTATGGAAGAAAAACCTGTTTCTACATCAGAAACAAATGAACCAATTAAAACCGTTGTAGAAAAAAAACCAGTATATAAGGCACAAAACCTTGATAATATTCAGCTCGCAACACAGCCTGTTAAAAATGAAAGCAAAGAAAAAACTTTCAAAGTCCGAAAACTCTATGGTGCAAAGAAAAACATAGTTAAAAAGATTGAATGGTCACCAGCTTCCAATAAAAAAGATGACAAAACAAAAAAGAAAACTCACATTAAAAAGAGGAAAAAAAAGAAAAGAAAACCTTTACTTAGACTTCTTGAACCTAAAATAGAACCTGTGAAAAAAGAAAAAACTGTCGATGTTGTTCATCAGCTAGAAAAACATACAGTACCTTTTACAGACAAAATTAAAAATTTCTTTAGTAGTGAAATTGAATTCAACGAAACAACAAAAAGCAATCAAAATGTAAAATCACTGTTTAACAGTTTAGTTGCGAATTTATCAATTTCTGATACTGAAAAGCTAATACAGAAAACAAAAATACAACCGACAGAATTAAAAATTCAGTTCGAGCCGTATTCTGCTGCAATGTCTGGTCAAACTCTAAAATGGCTTCGTACTATTTCTGAAATTGCAAAGAAAGATACTCAGATTATGATAGAAGTTCGAATGAGTGGTTCTATAAATGTATCTAGCACATTGCAGGCTCGCAGGTATTCTTTAATACAAGGAGCTCTATCTTCTCAAGGAATTCATTCATCTCGTATAAGAGTTGTTTTAACAAATCGTGCACCAGATTCTGTTGTTTTACGTTCTTTACGAATCGTTGAATCATCTCAATTTTTTGAGAGACAATCTGGCACAGTTGTAAATAGACGAGCTTTTAACTGGTGATATAATTTATAGCTATGAATAACTTTTCAGAAAAAGAATCAAAAGAAACTATTGCTTTTCGGAAAAGAATAGAAGGCACGAATATAAACCACAAAACATTACTTGCAACTGACTACCTAAATCATTTCAACGAGATTATAATGCTGTTTGATATGATTCCTGATATGCCTGAAATCATAGAAGACTGCAAAGAATGGAAGCCTATTTGCTATAAAGAGCACTTCAAACAAAGCAATTTTCCAGACAGCCTTCTTGCAATAGAAGCCTATGACCTCGTGCAAACAGAATATAGAGAATCTTTTGAAAATGCCGTTGTTAAAATGAACATTCTGATAGCAGGTTCTATTGTAGAAATAGAAAAAACACTCTCAAAAGAAAACAAAGAAATACTTACAAGTGTTGTTTCTGATGTTTCTACTAAATTGCAGCAGCAAATAAATGTATTATCTGCTGTAATTCATGGTTCAGAAGAAGTAATGAAGCAAATTCAGATAGACAGCCTAATGAACACCGAAGGTTTTTTTATGCCTAAATGTCCCAGTAAAAAATAGCTATTGCTGTTATCAGCCATACAATAAGGCTTAAAAAAATGCTTTTACCATACCCATATGATTGGAGCATACAAGCCAAAGACAGTAAAAAAGCCAAAAGAGGCGGTATGCTTAAAAAGCTTTTAAGGACAACCTCACGCAAAGCTGTCTCACCAATTGTTTTCCCTACAAAAATGTAACTGATTATTGAAATCGCAGGAACAAGAACAAGTATTCCAGCAATTCGAGAATACCCACGTTCTGCAAAAACAGAAATAGCAGTTACAACACTCCCTCCTGCAAGAAAAATCAGCCAATACTTTAAAAACAAAACATTCACTCCAAACTAAACATTTGTGCCACCAATGGTTATGCTGTCGATTTTCAAGGAGGGCTGTCCTACTCCGACTGGGACACCTTGCCCCTCTTTTCCGCAAGTTCCTATTCCATCATCTAGTTTCATATCGTTTCCTATCATGCTTATTTTTGTAAGCACATCAGAACCGCTTCCTATTAGAGTAGCTCCTTTTAGCGGTGCTCCGATTTTGCCGTTTTCAATCATGTATGCTTCTGAAGCTGAAAAAACGAATTTACCTGAGGTAATATCAACCTGACCTCCTCCGAAATGTACTGCATACACTCCTTTTTTAACGGACTTTATAAGCTCTTCAGGCTCTTTATCTCCTCCAAGCATAAAAGTATTTGTCATTCGTGGAAATGGGGAGCAAGCATAAGATTCCCGTCTGCCGTTGCCAGTAGACTTTGTTCCCATAATTTGAGCATTGATTCTATCATACATATAACCAGTTAGAATCCCGTCTTCTATAAGTGTTGTTTTTTGTGTAGGAGTCCCCTCATCATCAATTGTGAGTGAGCCTCGGCGGTCTGGAATTGTGCCGTCATCAACAACAGTAACGCCTTTGGAAGCAATCTGCTGTCCTATTTTATCAGCAAATGCAGAGGTTTTCTTTCGGTTAAAATCTCCTTCAAGCCCATGCCCTATAGCTTCATGCAATAAAATTCCATTCCAGCCATTTCCAAGAATTACAGGCATTTCACCAGCAGGAGCATCAACGGATTCCAGATTTACCAAAGCCTGCCTTAAAGCCTCATCAACTGCATATTTCCAGTTTTCTTCCTTGAAGAATCGGTCATAAGTTGTCCGCCCTCCAAAGCCATAACTCCCTGTTTCCATGCGATTTTTACTTGCAGCCATTATCTGAACATTCATGCGTACAAGCGGACGGATATCGCTTAACGAAATTTCAGGACGTATTATATTTACAGCCTGCCACGAACCGACAAGAGAAACAGTTACTTGTTTAATCTTGGGGTCTTTACTGCGAGCATAAACATCTATTTTGCTTAAAAGCTCAATTTTCTTTTCAAACTCAATCAATTCAAGAGGATTCGAGTCTGTGTAAAGTTTTTTAGGTGCAGATTGTATTGGAAGGGAAACTGCTCCAGAATTTCCAGAGTGAACAGCTTGTACAGTTCTTGCTGCACGCTTTAAAGATTCTTCAGTTATTTCATTGGAATGAGCATAACCAGTTGTTTCCCCGACTACTGCACGCAAGCCAAAACCTTTTGTAGTGTCAAAACTGGCATGTCTTATGTGGCTGTCATCAAGAGTAAAACCCTCGGTTTGCCTGTATTCTAAAAAAAGTTCTCCATCTGTGCAATTTTTCAAAGCTTTCTTTGTTATTACTGAAACTTTGTCTTTATCAAATTCATTTCCAAAAAACATATTATCAATATTAGTCATAAAAAACTCCAAAACAGACAAAACAGATTGAGATAGTTTCATTCTCGTTGTACATAAAAGCATACATTTCAATTTTATTGATGGTTTTTTATTATGAAAACAGAAAAATTTGCTTTATCCGTTGTTGTCCCTGTCATGAATGAAGAAGACAACGCACTTCCTCTTATTGAAGAAATACATACAGCTCTTGAAGGAGTGCTTGACTTTGAGGTTATTTACGTAGATGATGGCTCAAGTGATTCGACACCGCAAAAGCTTAAAGAGGCCTGTGAGAAGTATCCGAATCTACGCGTTTTCAGGCACAAAAAAAGCTGTGGTCAAAGCCAAGCCATTGCAACTGGAGTGAAAAAAGCTTCTGCTCCGCTGATTGCAACGCTTGATGGTGATGGGCAAAATGTCCCAGCCGATATTCCAAAACTATTAGAAATGCTTGAAAAACAAGTTGATAAAGAAAAAGTCATGATTGCTGGACACCGCCACAAGCGGAAAGACACATGGCTAAAACGTATAAGCTCAAAACTTGCAAATGGTATCAGACAAAGACTTTTAAAGGATAATACTCCTGATACAGGGTGTGGAATTAAGTTGTTTCCTCGTGAAGCATTTCTTGATTTCCCAAGATTTGACCATATGCACAGATATTTTCCAGCTTTGATGATACGTGCAGGCGGTAAAGTAATTTCTGTTCATGTAGACCATAGAATGCGTGAAAGAGGTACTTCTAAATACGGTTTTTGGGACAGGCTTTTAGTTGGAATTTTTGATTTAGTTGGCGTGATGTGGCTTATCAGAAGGTCAAGTATTCCTGAGTTTGATAATGAGGAAAAATAATGGAAATTAATTTTTTTGGAATTTTCGCTTTTACCCTAACAGCATGGGTTGCTGTCGGTTTTTTAGGACAATCCTTTTTCTCAATGAGATTCATTATTCAATGGATTGCATCTGAAAAAGTAAAAAAAAGCGTCATGCCAATAGCTTTCTGGTACTTCAGCCTATTCGGCGGAGCAACCCTATTCGCCTATGCCCTCCACAAACAAGACCCCGTCTTCATCTTCGGTCAAGGAATGGGCTTGTTCGTCTACATGCGGAATTTATACTTTGTTTATGCAGAACGTAAAAAAAAGGAAGCAAGCAAAGAACTTTCTGTAGCAGAGGGCGGAGCGTAAAAAGACTGTTTTGTTGTTGGATTACGCTATCAACTATCCGCTACCCCCACACTGTCATCCTGAATTTAGTTCAGGATCTACTGTTTTTTAGAAAAGAAAAGCTGTTCCCAAGAATTACAGAATTAGGTTTGAACAATATTACCCATGAATTTAAAAAAATCGTAGAATAAGATAAAACAGTTTTATTTAAAAACAATAATTTTCAACAAGAGTAATGCTGTGATGAAAAGGAGAATATGAAAAATGAGTAGATGGACAGAACAATTTAAAACACAACCATTTCAAAACCAATGGGAAGAGATTCTAGAATTTTCGGATAAATTAACTGTAAACGAAAGCAATATAAGTGATGTAGAGGAATTAGCACGATTAAAAAAAATCATCAAATTTATTGATGAGTTGCTTATAACATGTGATCCAGAATTGATGTATATTAATAACTGGGGTAATTTCACAACTCCCTCTTCTAACTGTTTGTCGCAATTAAAAGCTTTTGAGCAAAACAAAAATATTGGTCATTTGCAAAATGCAAACGCAAACCTTGATACTCTTCTTTCATATATTCGTTCTGTAACAGAAATAACAGGAAAAGGAGCAGCTATTGCCGCTGGAAAAGCGTTTAAAAAATATACCGATACTATCGAACAACATATTAAAAAAATAACGGTAACAGCAAACAATTCTGTTAATGAAGCAAATAAACTAAAACAAGAAGCTGATACCGCATGCACAGAAATTAACGCATCAAAGGTTCTAATAAAACAATTTGAAAAAATATGTCTTGATGGAACAGAAAACGAAAAAAGTTTACAGGAAAAAATGCAAACTGTGATGATAGATGCAGAAACACGTAATGAAAAAATAAATACTTTTCATGAAATCCTAACTAAAGGAAATGTAAACGAAGCAGCAATCATTTTGCAAATT
>DAOWDM010000239.1 GCA_030639035.1 Alphaproteobacteria bacterium | reverse complement strand
TTCAATTCCTATTCTTAAAGTAGTAGGTCCATAGAATATGTTGCTGTAATTCCTAGGTTTCCATTTTGGTTTACCTGGACCTTGGTCATAAACAAAAGGAGCATCAAGAATAAGAGTCGATGGAGTATAGCCTTCATCTAAAGCAGCAAGATAAACAAAAGGCTTGAACGCAGAACCTGGTTGACGCATTGCCTGCACAGCACGGTTAAACTGGCTTCGTTTGTATGAAAACCCTCCTGTCATAGCAAGTATGCGTCCTGTATGAGGATCTATTGCTACAATAGCACCATCAACATTTGGAATCTGACGTAAATGATATTCATCGAGAGGAGAAGGTTCTTCTTTTTTTGTTTTATCAATAAGCTCAACGGCAATAACATCTCCAACACTTAAAACATCAGAAGGCTTGGAAATTTTATCTTTAGAAACTTTCTGATTTTCTTCATTTTTTCTTGCCCATTTCATTCTTTTTAAGAGAATTAGACCTTCACTTTTATCTGCAAAGCCTATTATTGCTGCATTATCATCAAGAGCAAGAACTACAGATAACTCCCAGTTCTTGTCCATTTCAGCAGGAATGGCAACTTCCTGTAGGGTTTCTACCCAGTTTTCTTCAACAGAAATTGTTGCAGCAGCTCCTCTCCAGCCACAATTTCGGTCATAGGAAATCAAGCCTTTTCTTAAAGAATCCACAGCTGCTTTTTGAAGCCTAGCATCAACAGTTGTTCTTACAGCCAAACCTCCTTTGTACAAGGAATCTTCCCCATATTTGTCTTTAATTTCTCGGCGGACTTCCTCGGTAAAATATTCTGCATCCTGAACCATTTCAGTTTTATCACGTTTGCGTAGAATAATTTCTTCTTCTTTAGCCTCTTCTGCTTCTTCTTTGCTGATTACGCCGTCTTCTTCCATACGCCTAAGCACCCAATTTCGCCGCGTTATAGCAGCTTCATAGTGTTTTTTTGGGTCATAGTTATTAGGAGCTTTGGGCAAAGCAGCAAGAAATGCCGTTTCAGCAAGAGTCAACTCATCAAGAGACTTGTTAAAATAGTTCATTGACGCAATAACGATACCGTATGAACGAAAACCAAGATATATCTCGTTAAGATAAAGCTCTAATATGCGTTCTTTGTTAAAAGTTCGCTCTATACGAAAAGCAAGAATAGCCTCCTTGATTTTTCGTTCTATAGATATTTCATTTGTAAGAAGAAAATTCTTTGCAACCTGCTGAGTGATGGTTGACGCACCAATCATGCGGCGACCTTTGCCATAGTTCTTAATATTTGTCAGAACAGCACGGACAATGCCTTTAAAGTCTATTCCATGATGATGCATAAAGCTTTTATCTTCAGCAGACAGAAAAGCTTTTGTCAAACGGTCAGGGATAGCGTTATACGGAACAAAAAACCGTTTTTCTGTAGCATATTCAGCCAAAAGCAAACCATCTCCTGCATAAAAACGGCTTGTTACGTCAGGTTCATAATCGGCAAGCTGTAAATAGTCAGGAAGCCCGCGACCAAAATGCCACAAGATATAAAAACCGCCTCCTGTTGAAACTATGCACAAGAGAAACAGCAAACTGAAAAATGCAGCTATTAGTCTTATCATTGATATTTAAATCCTATCTAGCAAAAGTTACAACAGCAATCAAACAACTTTTTGTGCATTAAAAAAATAATCATCTACTGACCGTACAGCAGCTAAAGCCAGCTTAGCACGGTAAGCTGGTCGTTGAAGCAGTTTTTCTTCACTGCGATTTGAAAGATAGCCCATTTCAAGCAAAACAGAAGGTATATCAGGTGCTTTTAATACGGCAAATCCTGCAAACCTGTGAGTATTACGCAAAAGTTTAACGGCTTTAACCATTCTGTTTACCATAAACCCAGCGAACTGAGCAGATAAATTCATAGTTTCTCTTTGAGCTAAATCTATAAGAATACTGGTAACTTCTTTGCTCTCACCTTTAAAATCAAGCCCTGCTATTATATCTGCTTTGTTTTCTCTTGTAGCAAGAGCGGCTGCTTCTCTATCTGAAGCTCGCTCTGAAAGCGTATATACAGATAATCCTCGTACGTTTCTTTTTTTAATACTGTCTGCATGAAGAGAAATGAACAAGTCGCCTTTTACAGCCCTTGCTTTTTTTACTCGTTGTCTCAAGCTTACTGAAACATCACGTTCACGAGTTAAAAATACTTTATACCGTCCTGTTTGAACAAGCTTTTTTTTAAGTTCTTTTGCAGCTTTCAAAGTTATGTTTTTTTCATAAACACCAGATATCCCAACAGCTCCTGGGTCTCGCCCTCCGTGTCCTGGGTCTAGAACTATGACAGGCTTTTTCTTTTTTGCAGGTTTTTTTAGAATAATTGGCTTTGTTTTTGGAATAGGAGCGTTTTTATCTGTAGTAACTGTAGCTGCATTAGTTATATCTTTTATTTTTGCACTTTTAAAAAATTCATTACGAGATGTTTTTTCTAAATCAACTACTAAACGCCAGTTAAAACCACTTTGCGGTGAAAGAGAAAAGGTTTTGTTTACGACAGCAGGTTCGTTTAAATCTAAAATGATTTTTGTATTATTTGCTGTTTTTTTGCCGAAACGTATCTTTTTAATCAGCCCTTTGTTTTTTGGAATTTTATCTAATGGAAAATCAAGCTTAGCATTTGAAATATCAATAACTAGACGATAAGGATTAACTAGAGGAATTATTTTATGCTTAACTTTTTTAGAAACGTTTATTACTAATCTGGTTTCTGAACCATGTTTTCCAATTCTTATTAAAGAAACAATTCCTGAGGCTCTCGCAGTTATTGGCAACACTAAAGCAAGCACCGATGCTGCACATGATGAAAAAAAAGCACGTCGGCTAAAACTATTAGATTTACCTGTATGTTGCTGTGGCAGCATACTATTGTGTTCCCAATTTTTAGAAATTAAATTTTTTATTATTATTGTTTACCGTTTTATTATCATTTTTGCAACAGGCAAAGCCTTTCAAACAAACAGAATCACTTAATAAATTTGAGTATAAAGAATAAAAATTATCAATATGTAAACAATAACATTGTTCTTTTTACTCTAACAGTTTATCTTTCTAAAAGTTACAGTGATTGGAAGTGTTTTTTTTAATATTAAAACAGCTTTTAGTTTTTTAAAAAATTGTAGCTGAAAAAATAACAATACGTTGATGATAAGCCATATGTTTCGCGAGCAGGACTTGATTAAGTAATACGTCCTTGAAGACTGCGCTTGAAACTTTTTTATTATGGAAACTCATCTAGTACAAAATAATTCTGCCTTAAAGCGCGCAATAAATAGTGCAGCTATAAATAAGGCTTTTGGAGATAAAAAAACATAATGGCAAAAAAAATGCTTATCGATGCTACGCATTCGGAAGAAACACGTGTAGTAGTTCTTGATGGAAATCGTTTGGAAGATTTTGAAGTAGAAACATCTACTAAAAAACAGAAAAAAGGCAATATTTACCTTGCAAAAATAACTAGAGTCGAACCGTCCCTTCAGGCCGCATTCATTGATTATGGTGAAGATAGGCATGGTTTTTTGGCTTTTAATGAAATCCACCCTGATTATTATCAAATTTCAGAAGAAGACAGCGAAACTCTGCTTGCTGAGAATAATGAGAAAGAATTATCTATAGACGAATCCGAAGATTCTTCTGAAGAAAATCAAGATGAAACACCTGAAATCACAGAAACAGCAGATGAAGCTGATGAAAATGCTCTAGAAACTCCTGAAATAGAAGAAGAGGAAGAGGAAGAGGAAACAGAAGAAGACATAGAAAAGAAAAAACAAAGACAAAAATTAAAACGCCTGACAAGACAATTTAAAATTCAAGATGTAATAAAAAGACGGCAAATTGTTCTTGTGCAGGTTACAAAAGAAGAGCGTGGCAACAAAGGAGCTGCTCTTACAACTTATATATCTATGGCAGGACGTTATTGTGTTTTAATGCCTAATAATTTCAAAGGCGGTGGAATTTCTCGCAGAATAACAAATATTGCGGATAGAAAGAATTTCAAATCGATAATCAAAGAATTAACAGCAGACAATGATATGGCTGTTATTGTCCGCACGGCTGGCAAAGGACACAGTAGAGACGAGTTAAAAATAGACTATAATTATTTGGCTCGGTCATGGGAAAAAATAAGAACAATAGCTTTGAAAAAATCTTCTCCAGCAATTATTCATGAAGAAGCAAATCTTATCAAACGAGCTATTCGAGATACAAATATTAGCGACCTTGAAGAAGTTTTGGTAGACGGTGAAAGCGAATACCACACAACAAAAAACTTTATCAAAATGCTTTCCCCGAACAGTGCTAAAAAAGTTCATTTATACAAAGATAAAAACACTTCTTTATTTTGCCAGTATCAGATTGAGAAACAGCTTGATGCACTTCATTCAACTGGAGTGCCTCTTAAATCAGGCGGTTCTCTTGTTATAAATCCAACAGAAGCTTTGGTGTCAATTGACGTTAATTCAGGAAAAGCAACTCACGAACACAACATCGAAGAAACAGCTCTTCATACTAATCTTGAAGCAGCCGATGAGGTTGCTCGTCAGTTAAAACTAAGAGACCTTGCGGGACTCGTTGTCATAGATTTCATTGATATGTACGAGAATAAGAATAATCGTGAAGTCGAAAACCGTATGAAGAACGCTTTGAAAAAAGACAGAGCGAGAATTCAGATGGGGAAAATAAGCGGTTTTGGGCTTATGGAGCTATCACGGCAACGGCTTCATTCAAGCTTTATGGAATCAAACTATCAAGTCTGCCCTCATTGTAATGGAAGGGGTATGATACGCTCTGTTGAATCTGCAGCTATGCATATTTTACGGACTTTGGAAGAAGAAAATATACGTAAATCAACAGGTGAAATAACAATTACCGTTATGCCTACAATCGCTTTGTATCTTCTTAATAACAAACGCACAATTCTAACCGAAATGGAAGAACGTCATCGGACTAAAATTTCCATAAACTCTGATGATGACTTTATAGTGATGACTGATTATCGGGTGGAAACTGTCAAAAAACAGGAAGAACAAACTAAAAAAAGGCAAGGAACAGAAGAAAGCGTTAAACAAGTAGTAGACAGCGAAAGGCATCATCGCAGAGGTAGACGTAAACATAAACAATCTGAAAGCGACAGCCAGAAAAATGAGCCGTCAGCAGAAGTTTCAAATGAAATTAAAGAAACTGAAATTAAAGAAACTAAAGAAACTGAAACAGAAGAAAACCAACAAAACGCTCAAAACAAATCTCGCAGACGAAGAGGCTCTAGAGGTGGAAGAAACAGAAGAAACAGAAAAAACAAAGATAATACAAATCAAGAAACAAATAATGAATCTCTAAATACATCTACAGAAAAACAAACAGTAGAAAACAAGCCAGATTCAAAGCCTAAGCTATCAAGATTCGATAGAATTAGGAATAAAATGCTTGGCAAGAAAAAAGAAGAAACAAAAATAGAAAAACCAGAACCAGAAATAAAACCAGCTGATATAAGAAAAGGCTGGTGGCAACATTCATAAATTTTAGCTAAAGTAAGCTATGTTAAAACTGTTGCTAAAAGCATATCGTTTCTTCGTCATTGCTGTAGATGTCAAGTAATTCGATGACAATTTTTTTACAGCTTCTCTACAAGAAACTAAGCAGATTTAACTGACTTGTTTTTGCCATAACGGCATAAGACACTTCCAAAGACTGCATTTCTTCATTAAGAATTGAAGCTGCCAGCATTGGATCCATGTATTCAATTTCTGAGATTCTTGAGTCCAGAAAGCTTATGAAAGTAGTTTGTTTTTCAATTGATTGCATCATTGTGCTTACGTTCATATCTACTTGATAATAAACATTTATAAGGTCGTCTTTGTCCTCGTCAACAGAACTGTTATGTGAAATAGCATCGTCAAGCAGTTCCAAAGCTTTGTATATACGGTCGTGAGCTCTGTTAGGGTCTGTTTGCGGGTCTGCAGAATCAAACATATTATCCTGACAAATAATACCCATTGCTCTTATAGCTTTTTCAAAGGCAGAGTTTTCAGCTGTAACAGAAAATTCTATAGTTCTTGTTTCTGAAACACGATGAGTAAGAGATAGATTATCTCCCTCGTAATATGACTTGGAGTGAATGGATTGAGTGCCGTCTGATGGGTTGACATCTGCTATAGCTGGAAAAGCATTTGTTCTAACTTCTATCTGATTAGCACCATTGATTCCTGTAATTGTATAGTCTCCATCATAAACAGGGTCGATATTGCTGAGTTCTATTGTTGAACCTATTGGAAAAGTACGCCCTACATTTACGCCTATTCCATTTCCTATGGTTTCATTTACGCCTACTGGAGTTACAGGGTCTAGCTCTATAGTTTTTCCGTCAGGTGAAACTGCTTTTACAATTTTAACGCCGTTGTTTCCTCCAGCCGCACCTGAAATAACAATAGTTCCTCCTACCTGAACATTGGCAAAAGCATTTTCTACATTAGCTCTGATTTCATTATTGACAATATTAAAATTTATATCGCCTGTATTTACAGCAGAGCCGTCTACAGAATCTATTATAAAACCATTAGCATCTCCTGTTGTGATAGCTCCTATATCAGGAGCTGTTTGCTGTATTGTAACTCCATTCATAGCGGCATCATCAAACAAAAAGTTGGAAAAATGGGCTGCTTTTGTTTGTGGATAGGTAACATCTTCCCCATTATATTTAATTTGGAAATCGGTTAAATTGTTAAATGGAATTTCAACAGGAGGTGCAGTTGTTTTGCCTCCACCGAATAAATACCTACCGTCTACTTTTTGATTTAGCAGGTATTCCATATCCTGCATTGCATTAAAAGCTCTGGTTTGCAGGTCATCAATATCAGACTGATCTTCTGGACCAAGGTTTACTAAGTCATTGCTTGAGAACAGCTGTGTAAGGTTTCTTAAATCACGTACAGTACTTTCTGCTGTTTCAACGGAAAGAGCCATTGTTTCAAAACGCAGCTTGGCTATTTGGTTGTTTTTAATGTAGCTGTCAGCTCTGTTTCGTTCATTCTCCATATTAACAAGCCTAGAGGCTTCCTTGGCTATTCCAGAGTATGTATTGGAAATCTGCTGTGTATGAAGCTGCAGCTGTGTCTTGTAAACACTCTCTTGCGTTGTCATCATACGTGACAGGAACATTGTATGTGAAGCTAGATTTGCTATTCTTGTCATAACCGTTCTCCGAACTCTTTCACTCTATTACTATAGCCCATTTTTCGTTTTATTTCCAGTAAGTTAGTTTAAAATACTGTTGAGTATATCCAGCATATTCTGGGTAGCTTGTATGATTTTTGCTGCTGCTGCATAAGCCTGTTCAAACATCATCAGATTAGATAGTTCTTCGTCCATATTAACACCGCTTTCTGATGAAGACTTAAAAGCTAGATTTTCTGTCAGTGTTTTTTGATATGTTATCAAACCATCATTTTGATTGGCTGTATTTGCCATATGGTTAAGAATTGATGTGGAATATTCAGAAAATGTATGGTCTCCTTTTCCCAGATAACCAGCTTGCTCAAATGCTTGAGGAGTAGAGAAAAGAGAGTTTATTTCACTAGAAATAGTGTTGTCCGATGGGGACATATAATATTTACCAGAAAGACTATCGTATTGAACAGCTCCAGAATGAACCAAGCTAGCTGAGTTTGCAATCTCATCTTTTACTTTTATTTCTGTGGAAATTGCAGCAGAAGATTTTTCCATGCCTATATTTGATAAAAAGTTAGTTCCTGCATTTTCGGTAATTGCAAGCTCTTCACTATTAAGATGAGTAATACGCAGACGATAACCTGAACCTTCTTTTACAAGCTGAGCCTGAACAAAGTCTTTAATGGCCGTCTCGTTATTAATTGTGTTTACAATGTCCGCAAGGCTTTCCCCAGGTTGAATCGTAATTGAGCCGAATTGCAACCCATTAGTTTCATCACTAAAGTTTATAGTAGCTGCTGCGGCAAGATTAGGGTTGTATTTAGAAGAAACAATATCTGAATCATTAACCCAGCCTTTCCACGGTGTTTCAAAAAAATCACCGAGTCCGAAAAAGTTTGAAAATCCCTGAACATCTTTATCATAAGTACCATCACCATCAGCATCAAACTGAATTGTAGCGTCAGTGTGTTCACTTCCTATCGCAGTAGTTGCCTCGTCTCTAAAGGCAATGCCATAGTTGATAGTGCCAAGGTCTATTTCAAATTTTCCTTCGCTGTTAACTTTTGCAGTTGCAGTTGTTAGCCCAACATCATTTTTCAACCAGTCTTCAATATGACTTGCAAGAGTATCAGGAGTGCCAGCAGTAACATTGCCAGCATGAGTTGCAGAATCATAAACAGCCCCGCTTGCAAAGCCTACACCTCCATTCATTCTGCTTAAAGTAGTGCTGTGAGCTTGACTTCCATCTTGATTAAAAAGAGTTATTCTAACATCACCAGATGAAAGGTTTATAGTCTGTCCATCATCAATAAAAGTGCGAGTTCCTTCTACTTTGGAAACCATGTCAGGAAAGCTAGCTCCTCGATTATGAACCTGATTGAGATTCTGCATAAGCTTTTGTGCAAGCTCGTCAAGTTCACCTTGTAATTCAGGCAAAATCTCGTCTCGCATTTCTATAAGCCCTTTAAGCTCTCCAGATTTGATTTCGTTAGTGATATCATATCTTCCAGCATAAAAGCCGTCTAAAGTTCCTCCTGAATATGTAAGCCATGCACTTGTTTGAGTTGAAGATGTATGCCTTATATCAGATGCTTCTTGATCAAGAAGAGCTCTCCCGCTTTTTGTAAGAATAACAACTTCACCGTTGCTTCTTTCATAAGTTATACAATCCATCTTTTCATGCAAACTAAGAATAGCCATATCTCGCTGGTCTTTTAAATCACCTGCACCATGTCCGCCTAGATTATTAGTACGAACAATTTCACTGTTGAGAGTATCAATTTTTTTCAAAATAGAATTAATCTCTGAAGCAGCATCGGCAAGAGACCTATCTGCTTCGTAACGCAGATTTTGAATAAAATCAGATAGTTTGTTTATGTGTTCAGTAGCACGAATAGCAGCTTCTACAGCATTACTTTGAGTTGCAATGTTGTTTGCATCAGAAGATAATTGATCAAATGCTATTTGCATATCATTGACTAAATGACTAACTGATGTGTTGTCGGCAGGTGTGCCGAACATATCCTCAAGACGGCTTAGATATGAATCTGTTACTTTTAAATGCTCATAAGTACCGTTTTCTCTTTGTATATTACGCACAAGCCCTTCATCAATAGAACGTGTGTATTGACCTGCTTCTGAACCCATACCAATGCCATCAATAACACGGCTGTTTTGCCGATATATTTTGCGTGTATAACCTTCGGTATTAATGTTTGAAAGGTTGTGTGAGGTCAAATCCAGCCCTTTCTGAGCTGTTTTAAGACCTCCTATTGCTGCGGAAAGTGCAAGTGTTATACCCATGGTTTTAATCCCTTACTTTCTTGTTTCCTAAATCGTTTTATTAAAAGACAAAGCTTTTGGGTTCTTTTTCTTTTCTATTTTTGAGCCATTGACTGAATACACAGCATCTTTTTCATGGACACTTTTTGCCGCCTGTACGATAGCTTCCAGCAATTGTCCGCCAGCATCAATATTTGCTTTAAGCAACTTGTCATTTTCGCCTGATAATTTTTCAAGTTTTACAGCGAGAACTTTTAAGCTTTCTTTCTGTTCTTCATTTTGGCTCTGAATAATGTCTGGATTCTTGTTCATCGCAATAATATGTTCTTGATACGAGCGAGTTAGAAAAGTTTTTCTTTCCAATAATTCTTTGACAATTTCAAGCTCATGTTTTTTTAAGGCATCATTTTCTTTTTCCAATAAGTCAGACAACCCATGTATTATGTCCAAAAGCTCGGACAGTGTGCGTTTTTTGCGATTTTCATCGGCTTCATTGTTTTCTACTGGAGTGGTGTCATTATTCATTCTTTTTCTCCTTTCTGGGAAACGACTTCTTGAGTTTGAATCATACTTCTCATGATAGTGTCTGCAATTCCAATACCGCCCGTTTTTGCCGTTAGTTTTCCATACTCATCAAACAGCATTGAACGAAAGACTTTTTCTGCATGACCGCCACCGAACATTCCATCAGTTTCTATTCCGCTGTGCATTTGTTCCATAGTCTGAGAAAGAAAAAACGCTTCAAACTGTTCTGCGACTTTGCGTGTTTCTTTTGTAGACTGCTGTTTTCCTACATCTGGAGCTTGACGGTTGTCATAATATGAAGATGTTGCTTGTGTGATAAAATCAGCCATTACATTACCTCCAAGTCAGCTTGAAGAGCTCCAGAAACTTTTATAGCCTGCAGTATGCTGATAAGGTCTCTAGGTCCTACTCCAAGAGTATTAAGCCCATTAACAAGGTCTTGAAGAGAAACGCCCGTTTCTACAACGCTAAGCCTTTTTTCTTCGCTTTCATCTACGTCTATTTGTGTTCGTGGAACGGTTACCGTTTCACCAGTAGTTGAAAATGGAGCTGGCTGAGATACTTGCGGAGTTTCAGTTACTCTGATTGTAAGATTGCCTTGAGCAATAGCTACTTCGTTAATGCGGACATTCTCACCAATGACAATAATTCCTGTCTGTTCATCAATTACTACTTTTGCTATTTGATCAGGCTGTACTTTTAGCTGTTCAATATCGGTAAGAAGAGAAACAACATCGTTTTTATAAAGCTTCGGAACAATCAAATCTACAGTAGCAGGGTCTATTGCTTTTGCACTTTTATCACCAAGAAAAATGTTTATGGCTCTTGCAATACGGCGAGAAGTAGTAAAATCTGGGTTTTTAAGTGAAAGCTTAACGCTTTTCATAGCTGCCATGTCAAACGGAATTTCACGTTCAATAATTCCGCCGTTTGCTATTCTGCCAGAAGTAGGAACGCCTTTTGTTACGGATTGCCCATCTCCTTTAGCTGAATATCCTCCGACAGCAACTTGACCTTGAGCGACTATATAAACTCCACCGTCAGCACCTATTAAAGGAGTAACCAGCAGAGTTCCGCCTTGAAGGCTATCTGAATCACCCAAAGCACTTACCGTTACATCAACTCTTGAACCTGGACG
>DAOWDM010000130.1 GCA_030639035.1 Alphaproteobacteria bacterium | reverse complement strand
GAAGCAGTTTTAATAAGGAAGCTGGAAAGACTTCCAGCTACGTTTTTGGGTGTGAAAGTCAATCATTAGGAGCTGCTCTCACAGATTTGGAGGCTGCAATGAAAAACGGAACATAACTTTTAAAGATTTTACCAGAACAGAACGAAAAAAAAGTGGTCTTCAGGAAAGAAGAAGCGAAATTCTGGCGTTTTGCCTGAATATATACACAACGGAGGGTATTTATACCTATGAAGAAGAACGAGAAAATAGACGAATTAAACATTATCGTCTCTGAAATGAAGCTAAACAAAGCAAACTTTATTAAAGTTGCAATATTAGCATCTAAAGCTACTGAGAAATTGTCAACTATAATTGCTGGACTAGACGACCGCTTGACAAATTTAGAGGAACACAGTGCATGACAGCAGGCGTAATAACAGCATTTTTATTAATGTTTTTTTTCTTTGTTTTGTTGCTCCATGACCTTGATAGACGTCTTAAAGGGCTGGAGAATGGCGGGAGCAAAATTGTACAGCTCCAAGCTGAGAATATGATTAAAGAGGCAGTCGTTTATAAAATATAGTCTTTATTGAAAGGAGAAATGAATGGCAGACCGTAAAATTGTGGGTGATATGCGTTGCCCTCTTTGCAATCACACGCTGAAAATCCGCCGTTCAGTTAAAAAGAACGGTCAGGCTGGCTTTTTGTATTATGCCTGCAACGTGGAAGAGGGCGGTTGTGGCTGTCAGGTTTTCGGCAGACATACTAAATTTGAGGGGCTTGTAGTAGCAAAAATAATCCGCTGGCTTGATGCTGAGGAAAAAGCCAAATACAAGCCAGAAACGAAAACACAGGGTGCAATTGTGCAAGCTGAAGCCCTGCCACCAGAAAAACCAGCAAATGAAAACAAAACAGACTGGTGGGATACGCCAGTTTTCAAACAAAAGGATAAAAAAGTAGCATGAGCCAAGCAGAACTAGCAGATTTAGAAAATGAAGTTTTTCAGGAGGAAGCAGATTCTATTGCTTCTGAACAGCCAGAAATTGAACCAGCAAACGACAACGGCGAAAAAGAGGGCGTTGTAATCGTTGCAACTACGCTTGTATCTGCTGTCGGTAATATCGCTTGCAGGCGTGCTAATGTAGCTAGCCTGTCAGATGATGAGACGGCGAGCCTCGGCGAGGCAATGGCAAGCGTGGCAATGCTCTATGATTTTAAGATGTCAGAAAAAGCCGCCGCATGGACTGGTTTAACCATGACAGCCGTTGCAGTCGTTTTACCACGTTTAGAGCAGTATAAACCAAAAGAGACTCCTCCTACCCCTCCAGCAAACGAAAATCACGCTGTAGAGCTTAAAAATGTCGCTTAAAGAAGCCGACATAAGAGCGTTTTTAGGTAAAAGCGGTTCGGGCAAGACAACTCTTGCCCTCCACCACCTGAAAAAATACAAGAGAATCATCATTCACGACCCTAACGGTGAGCAGGCTTTGGCAAAAGGTGCGATAATCTGCAACACCAAGGCAGAGCTTTTAACAGCGGTCAAAAATAAGACTTTTCGGATTTGCTGGCGTGGTGCTGTTGGTGTTGACGGTGTCAAGCCTGCTGTAGAAGCTTTTGAGTTCGCAAATAAAGTCGCATGGGCTGTTGAGAACACTGTAGCGTTTTGGGACGAGACAGACCGCTTTTGCGTGAATAACAGCCTAGCTAAAGTTCCAGTAGCTTATAAGCTGTTAAATTCAGGAAGACATAGAGGCTTGAGAATCTTCGCAGCGAGCCGACGACCACAGCGAATCCCGCGAGATTTAACAGCACTTTGCACCAAAATCTATATATTTCAGACGACAGAGCCAAGAGATTTGAAATATTTTCAAGAACTCGTTTCGGAAGAAATCCCTAAGATTATCAGAGCCTTAAAGCGTTATCATTACGTTGAATGGCAAGAAAAAGGCTACAGCGTGAAAAAAAGTGTACGTGTTTAAAAAACGCATATTTGCCCCTACGTTACGTTTAACGTAACGGATTTGAAGCAGATTCAAAAATTCCTCAAAGTTTTCCCTCGAGCCGTTCGGTGATTCGGACGGCAAATTTTATTAGTCATTTTGAGGAAAAAACATATGACACCAAAAACTATTTTGAAATCAGCACTCGGCGTTGTCGTGGGCTTAGTGATTTACGATAAATTCGTAAAATCACGCATATAAGGGGGCAACATGCCAGTTCAAACAAAAAGAAAAATTGAGACTATTGATTTTTCTGCTGGACAGCGGAAAACAAGAGCTCTCGACCATGACGGCGTTTGCACAGAGCTGTTGCTTAGACTTCGTGGAACTATGACTACAAGCGGAACAGCTCCTGCAACTCCTAAAAAAGGCGATTATCTTCGTCTTATTCGTTCTTTAGAACTTGTTGCAATGGGTCGAGACACAATCATTAATATTACAGGTGAACAGCTTCTTGAATTGAACCGTAAAGACTTCGGAATCAATCCTTTTGGCTATGGTGCTGCAGCTGTTAATCAAAGCACAGCAAATGATTTTGATATTGTATTTCGCTTGCCGTTTTACATGCCTAATGCTCGTGTTCCTGATGATTGTGCTTTAGATTTGCGTAAAATCTCACAAGCAACGCTTGTTGCTAATTTCGGGTCAGAAAGCGATGTTTATAAAACTGTAAATGGTGCGGTTCTTTCAAACGTATCTCTTGACATTGAGCAACATTTTCACGTTGGAGTGCCTGAAGATAAAATGTATATGGTTCGTGAACTTTCCAGAATTTCACAGCCTATTTCAGCATCAAATGACAATCTAGCAACGAAAATTGACGGCAATACAGGCTGTTTCATTCGTTCAGTTATGGCAATAACTACAGATGATGACATTGCAGAAAGCGATATTCTTGAAACTCTAGAGCTAAAAGCTGGCTCTTTTGTGTATTGCAAACGTGATGCTGAGGTTGTTAGGGCAGATAATCAGATAAAAAGCGGACTTGAAGCAAATGCAGGCGTGTATCATTTCGATAGTGCCAAGTTTGAGGAAGCTTCTTATTTCATTCAGACTGCATCAAACGTCATGCCTGCTGCTTTCGTTGCTAACTCTAAAGTTGCTGTCGGTACTGGTACAACTCTTATTGATTTTGTAGTTGAACGCATCAGACCGATGAAAGTCGCTGCTTAAAGGGGGTGAACCATGGCAAATACAAATGCTTTCAAAGGCACAGGCAGTTTTTTTGACGGCTTTACTGCAACTGGCTTGCTTGGTTCTGCTATGGACTTTGGCACTGGATATTTCGGTGCCAAAGCTCAGGCAAAAACAGCAAATGCTCATGCACAAGCTGCACAAGCTCAAGCTCAGGCAAAAGCTCAAGCTAGCAATAGTAAAAGTGCTTTAAATGCAGACGTTATCAAATATTTGGCTGTTGCTGGAGTTTTGGCAGTTGTCGGCGTTGTAGCTTTCAAGAAAGGATAACAATATGGATCCGATTATGGGAGCAATGCTTGTTGGTTCGCTTATGGGCGGTGGAGGAGACAAAACACAAACTTCTCAAACCGTTACACAAAGCCAGTCAGTAGGCATATCAAACGCTAATACTGCTAATGTTAATCCGATAATGTCAATCACAGGCTCAGGAGCTATTGCTCCTTATTCTGTGCCGTCTACAGGCAGTGTTTCAGGTGGTGAGGCTTCGGCTTCAGCTACAGCTTCACCACTTCAACAAATTGCACCTGAAGGAACACCAGCACCATACTTGCCAATGTTTGGCGGTGGTTCTGCTATGACAATGGGAGACCTTGACGAATATCCAAGCAATCAAGCTTCAGGCGGTGATTTGATGAAAAATCCATTGCTCTGGGCTGGTATTGTTGGAATTGCTGGGCTTGCATACTGGGGGATTAAATAATGCCTTTAATTTATCTAATGGCTCTAGCAGTGCCAACATCAGCTTTAGCTTTTAACAGCGTTACTAGGGATACGGAAAGGGCTGTAAAAACTACAGGCAACAACCTTATCACTATTGGAGTTGCTGGGCTTGCTCTTTACTGGACGTTTTGTCAGTTCAACAAAGGGCGTTTCGCATGAGTTGGCTAAGCAACGTGTTTGGCGGAGGCGGCGGAGGTTCAACCTCCGTTGCTTCTACCGTAACCACTAAGCAAAACATTGAGATTGAGAATAATAATTTTACAGAGGTGAATCCTGATTTTTATATAGATATGGATTTAACGGCTCTTGAAAAATCTGTTTCTGGAAACTTAGAACAGTCAAGGCTTTTGCTCGATAAAGTAGCTTCTGAAAATCGTCTGCAATCGGAAAAAATGAACAACATTTTAGAGGCTGAAAATGAAGCCGACCAAGAGCAGTGGCAAGATATTAAACAATGGATTGAAACACTGCAAGAAAACGCAGGAAAAACACTAACAATAGCAGGGCTTGCAGGCTTTGCGTATTGGGGATTAAAAAGATAATGTATAAACAATACGATACGTTCAAAATAGACCTTAGAACAGCTGGAGAATACTTAATAGACCAGATGTTAGGCTATCTTGTTTTTAACAATGCTGAAACTTCAAACGGTGCTGAGGTATCAGATGCCGTTGTAGAGGTTAGCTTCGGTAATACAGTTGATGACTGGGTAAAATGCTATATCGGGGCAGCGTTTATTCTGCCATTAGGCGAAAAGCCGAAAAAAATCAAAATCCGTTGGGCTGCACAGCCTCATATTCGCTGGGCAAGGTTTTTCATATCTGAAGG
>DAOWDM010000084.1 GCA_030639035.1 Alphaproteobacteria bacterium | reverse complement strand
CATTTGCGTCGTGCTATAAAACCGTTTCTTTTATAATATGGCTTTGTGCTATAAAGTCTAAAATTATAAATGGAGCAAGCTGAATGATGTTAGAACTAACTTCTTTTGAGAAAGCGATTAAATCTTTAAAAAAGGCAATTGAAGAACGTAAACGTTTGCCAGAAAATGAGTTTGTGAGAGATTCTTGTATTCAGCGTTTTGAATATACATATGAACTTTCATGGAAAATGTTAAAACGTTATCTTCATCTAACATCAGGCAGCCCCTCAGAAGTGGCAGAAATGTCTTTTCAGGATTTGATTCGTACTGGTGCAGAAAAAGGTCTTTTGCTTAATAGTTGGGATAAATGGAGTTTATATCGCAAACTGCGAGGCACAACTAGCCATGCTTACGATGAAGATAAAGCACAAGAGGTTCTAAAAATTGTCCCTGATTTTCATGAAGAAGCAAGCTATTTGTTAAAGCAATTACAAAGAAGAACCATATAAGAAAACATGGAAAATATTGTGTGTGTAAAAATTGATATTAGTTCCGAACACCTATCTATTGTGAATAAAATTTTACAGGAACTTTTACCAAAAGGCGTGAAAGTTTGGGTATTTGGCAGTCGTGCAAAAAAAACAGCACGCACTTATTCAGACCTTGATATTGCTTTGGAAAGAGAAGACGAAAAACCAGTTGCACTTGATATACTTGTCAGATTAGAAAACGCATTTGAAGAATCTTTGCTTCCATATAAGGTTGATGTTATCGACTTGAACAATATCACCTCTGAATTTAAAAAAATCGTAGAACGAGATAAAACAGCTTTTCTTAAAAAAACATAAAAAAATCGCCTCCTGCCCTTGACGATAGCTTGTATCGATATTATATAATTAGCACTCTCGAGCATAAAGTGCTAATCGCTTTACTCTAAAGCAGTGTTTTACTGAATTTTTATGCTAAAAAGCATTACAAATCAAAAAGAGGTTACTATGAAATTTAGACCATTACATGATCGTATTCTTGTTAAACGTATTGAAGAAGATACAAAAACTGCTGGCGGAATTATTATTCCTGATACAGCTAAAGAAAAACCTTCACAGGGCGTTATCGAATCAGTTGGTACTGGTGCACGTGATGAAACTGGCAAACTTTTGCCTCTGGACGTTAAAATCGGCGACAGAATTCTGTTTGGCAAATGGTCTGGTACAGAAGTGAAAATCAACAGTGAAGACCGTTTGATTATGAAAGAATCTGACATTCTCGGAATTCTTGAGGACTAAAATTAAAAGCGGACAATCCGCAATTTGAAAAGGAAATAATCGTGGCTAAAGACATTAAATATTCAACAGATGCTCGCACTCGCATACTTAGCGGTGTTGATATTCTTGCAAACACAGTAAAAGTTACACTTGGTCCAAAAGGTCGTAACGTTCTTCTCGACAAATCTTTTGGTGCTCCTAGAGTAACTAAAGACGGCGTTTCTGTTGCAAAAGAAATCGAACTTGCAGACAAGTTTGAAAACATGGGTGCACAGATGGTCAAAGAAGTTGCATCAAGAACAGCTGACAACGCTGGTGATGGAACAACTACAGCAACTATTCTTGCTCAGTCAATTGTTACTGAAGGCTGTAAAGCTGTTGCTGCTGGCATGAATCCAATGGATCTGAAACGCGGTATTGATATGGCTGTTTACAGAGTTGTTGAAGATGTAAAATCCAATTCCAGAAAAGTTGCTACAAGTGAAGAAATTGCACAGGTTGGTACTATTTCTGCAAACGGCGACGCTTCAATCGGTAAATTCATTGCAGAAGCAATGGAAAGAGTCGGCAACGAAGGTGTTATCACTGTTGAAGAAGCTAAAGGTCTTGATACAGAATTAGACGTTGTTGAAGGCATGCAGTTTGACCGTGGTTATCTGTCTCCTTACTTTGTAACGAATGCAGAAAAAATGACTTGTGATTTGGAAAACCCATACATTCTTATTCACGAGAAAAAACTTTCTTCTCTTCAGTCTTTAGTTCCTGTTCTTGAGTCAGTTGTTCAGTCTACACGTCCTTTGCTTATTATTGCAGAAGACATTGAAGGCGAAGCTCTTGCAACTTTGGTTGTAAACAAGCTCCGTGGTGGTTTGAAAGTTGCTGCTGTTAAAGCTCCAGGATTTGGCGACCGTCGTAAAGCAATGCTAGAAGACATTGCTATTCTTACAAATGGTCAGGTTGTTTCTGAAGACATCGGCATCAAGCTTGAAAACGTTACTCTTGACATGCTTGGTACTGCTAAGAAAATTGCTATTACCAAAGAAGACACAGTTGTTGTTGACGGTGCTGGCGAAAAAAGCGACATCGAAGCTAGATGCAACCAGATTCGCACTCATATTGAAGAAACATCTTCTGAATATGACAAAGAGAAACTTCAAGAACGTCTTGCTAAGCTTGCAGGCGGTGTAGCTGTTATCAAAATCGGCGGCGGTTCTGAAATCGAAGTTAAAGAAAAGAAAGACCGTGTTGACGATGCTTTGAATGCAACTCGTGCAGCTGTTGAAGAAGGCGTTGTAGCAGGCGGAGGAGTTGCTCTTCTTCGTGCTATTCACAGCCTTGAAAACCTTGAAGGCGATAATGCAGACCAGAAAGTCGGCGTAAACATCATTCGCCGTGTTCTTCAAACTCCTGTTCGTCAGATTGCTGAAAATGCAGGTGCAGACGGTGCTGTTGTTGCTGGTAAGTTGTTTGAAAACAGCGACCGCAAATATGGCTACAATGCACAGACTGGTGAATACTGCGATATGATAGCAGCTGGTATTATTGACCCAGCTAAAGTTGTTCGCACAGCTTTACAGGACGCTGCTTCTGTAGCAGGTTTGCTTGTTACAACTGAAGCTATGGTTACAGATTCTCCTGAAAAAGAAGGTTCTGCACCTGCTATGCCTCCTATGGGCGGCGGAATGGGTGGAATGGGTGGAATGGGCGGAATGGGCGGCTTCTAAAGCTCCTCCTCCAAACTACTCAGACTAAATGTCTAAAAAGAAAAGCTCCATCAGAAATGATGGGGCTTTTTTTGAGGAAAGGTGTGCAAGTTATTATAAATAATATTAAAGTCATCTAATTAAAGAAACAGATAGGAAATAAAAATGAATAAATTACCAAATTGCGTTAAATGTGGTTCAGAACTTACGTACGAGGTTCAAGGCATCTATAATTGCCCAGAATGTGGACATGAATGGTCAAAACTTTCTACTGAAGCTTCAGAAAACAATGGCAAGGTAACAAGAGATTCCAATGGCAATATCTTGCAAGATGGTGATGATGTGAGCGTTATAAAAGACTTAAAAGTTAAAGGCTCTTCATCGGTTGTAAAAGTAGGAACTAAAGTTAAAAACATTAAACTAGTTGACGGCGACCACGACATTGACTGCAAAATAAAAGGCATAGGCTCAATGGGACTAAAATCTGAATTTGTTAAAAAAATATAGCTCATTAATAGATGTATCTTTTAAACCCAAGCCGTCTTTTTGAGGGGAATTTTCTTTCATTCCCACGCTTCGCTTACAATAACAGTGTGAGCGATATAATTTGGTATAGTCAACTGAATTACATAAAGGAAAACAAATGAAACTTTCAACATATAATCCAAGCAACATTGAAGGAATTAAACAGCTCTTTAATAAGACATTTTCAGATTCAGAAGGGCAATCAGAAGGCTTGTTAATAGGTAACTTAGTCTATGATTTAATGACGAGTACTGATGGTTGTAATCTTTATGGTTTTGTAGCTACTGAAAATGAGCAAATCATCGGTTGTATCTTTTTTTCTAAGCTGACATTTGAAAATGAGGTTAATGCTTTTCTTTTATCTCCAGTAGCAATACACACAAGCTATCAAGGAAAAGGAATAGGTCAGAAGTTAATTAATTTTGGTCTTAACACCTTAAAAGATGATGGAGTAGAGCTAGCGTTTACTTATGGCAATCCTAAGTTTTACTCGAAAGTTGGATTTAGCCACATTGCTGAAAAATTAGTAAAAGCCCCCTTAAAATTAACGTATCCAGAAGGGTGGCTAGCTCAATCATTGGTTAGAGATAAAGTTGAAACGATTACTGGTAGTTCGTATTGTGTAGAAGCATTTAATAAACCTGAATATTGGTAATAGGTCTTAAATTTTATGATACCCAATTCGGGGGACAGTATATCTGAATTCGGGGGACAGTATGCCTAATTATTGTTGAATCCAATGATACAGCCGAAAAGGCTGGATTCCCGTATCTGTGATTCGAGAATGACAAGTGGGGTTTCTACCTCAATCGTCATTCTGAGGGCTTTTTAAAAGCCCGTGAGAATCTTTTTGATGTTGTGGAAGTGAGATTATTACGTAGCGATGCTCCTCATAATGACGGTGGGGGTGTCGCTTTGCTTCTCATAATGACGAGAGACGGAAAGTTGCATTAGCAT